>NZ_JBHWWF010000013.1:17297-193015 GCF_042736455.1 Streptomyces sp. NPDC060064 | reverse complement strand
TGCCCGGCGTGCGCCGACGGGGCGCACGCCGGGCAGCTGATGCCCCGCGAACTCGGGAGGAACCGGCGTTGCACGTCCAGGAGTGGCTGGAGACCGTCCCTGCGGTGAGCGTCTATCTCCTGGTGGGGGTGGTCATCGGCCTCGAGAGCCTGGGCATCCCGCTGCCGGGCGAGATCGTCCTTGTCAGCTCGGCACTGCTCGCCTCCCAGCACGGCGACATCAATCCGTACATCCTCGGCGCCTGCGCGTCGGCCGGCGCGATCATCGGTGACTCCATCGGGTACGCCATCGGCCGTAAGGGCGGAAGGCCCCTGCTGGCCTGGCTCGGCGGGAAGTTCCCCAAGCACTTCGGCGAGGCCCAGATCGCCATGGCGGAGCGCTCGTTCGAGAAGTGGGGCATGGGGGCCGTCTTCTTCGGCCGCTTCGTCGCGCTGCTGCGCATCTTCGCGGGGCCGCTCGCGGGCGTACTGCGCATGCCGTACTGGAAATTCCTCATCGCCAACGTCCTCGGCGGGATCCTCTGGGCCGGCGGCACGACCGCCGTCATCTACTCCGTCGGCGTCGTCGCGGAAGCCTGGCTCAAGCGGTTCTCCTGGCTGGGGCTGGTCCTCGCGGTCCTGATCGGGCTCACTTCGATGCTCGTCCTGAAGAGCCGCGCCAAGAAGGCCGCCGCGCAGTCGCAGACCCAGCCGGCGGGGACCGAGCCGGAGCCCGTACCCACTGCCGACTGAGCTGCTCTCACGGCCCGGCCGCTCAGGCCTCGTGCGCCGCGCGGTGCTCCTTGGCGAGATCCACATAGACCGCGGCGTTGAGTTTGATGCCCTCGAGCTCTTCCTCGGTCAGCTCCCGCCTGACCTTCGCCGGTACGCCCGCGACCAGCGATCCTGGTGGGACACGCATCCCCTGCGGCACCAGCGCCTGAGCCGCGATAAGCGAACCGGCACCGATGTGCGCGCCGTTCAGGACGGTGGCGCCCATGCCGACCAGTACGTCGTCCTCGACGGTGCAGCCGTGCAGTACGGCGTTGTGGCCGACCGAGACGCGCTCGCCGACGGTGACGGGGAAGCCAGGGTCGACATGCACGGTGCAGTTGTCCTGAATGTTGCTGTCGGCGCCGATGACGATCGGCCCGCAGTCGGCGCGGAGCACGGTCTGGTACCAGACGCTCGACCCGGCAGCCAGGGTGACATCGCCGACGACCACGGACGTCGGCGCGGTGAACGACCCCGGGTCGACCTTCGGGGTCCTGCCGCCCACGCCTGAAATCAAAGCCCGCTCCGCCATGCCTTCTCCTCGGTGCTCACCGGTCGCGCGTAGGTGAACCGTAGGCGACCGGCCGGGCGGGACTCGCGGGAGGGGTGCTCGGCCGGTGCGCGGCCGAGCACCGCGTACGCCTCGGCACGAGGGCACCCGATTGGGCCGTCCGCCACGTCGGACGACGGGTGGGGCGAACATCACAGCACACCGCGATGATCAACCCAGGTGCGGCCGACTACCGTGTGCGGGTGCCGAAGAACAGAAACACGTTCTCATCGCTCACCGCCTGGCGGAGGCGCGTCCTCGCGTCCGCCGTCCACCGAGGCTGGCGCTGGGTGCAGGAGGCGGGCGCCGTCACCGCCGAGCACCCCGGACGGCTGCGTTTCCGCCGGCTCGGCTCCGGCACCCGGCTCGCCTTCCCGCAGGGCACCGTCTTCGGTGAGGCCTGGATCGAACTCGGCGACCACTGCATCATCGGCGAGCAGGTCACCCTCACCGCCGGGATGATGCCGGGCCTGGACCTGGGGTCCGACCCGATTCTGACCCTGGGCAACGGTGTGGTCCTGGGCCGCGGCAGCCATGTCATCGCCGACACCAGGGTGACCATCGGCTCGGACACGTACTGCGGTCCGTACGTCTACATCACCTCGACCAACCACAGCTACGACGACCCGCACCAGCCGGTCGGCAAGCAGTGGCCCCGCACCGAGCCGGTGGAGATCGGTCCCGGATGTTGGCTGGGGACCGGCGCGGTGGTCCTGCCCGGCGCGCGGCTCGGCCGCAACGTGGTGGTGGCCGCAGGCGCGGTGGTACGAGGAGAGGTGCCCGACCACTCGGTGGTGGCCGGTGCCCCCGCCCGGGTGGTAAGGAGCTGGGATCCGGTCCGCGGCTGGGAGCCTCCGCTGCGTACGCCCGCACCCGTACCGATTCCGGAAGGCGTCACTCCGGAGCAGCTGGTGGCGCTCGCGGACATGGAGCCGGACTCCTAGGGCCTTTTCAGCCGCTCGCGAGCAGTACCGTGCCCACCAGTGCGAGACCGGCGCCGGTCGCCTGGACCAGGCGCAGCCGCTCCTTGAGGATCACAAGTGCGGCGAGCACCGTGACCACCGGGTAGAGGTTCGCGAGTACGGCGGCGATGGTGACGGGGCCGTGCTGCGCGGCGATGGAGTAGGTGCCGTTGGCCGCGACGTCGGCGAGTCCCACAAAGGCGAGAGCGGGCAGCGAGGACCGGATGACCCGCATCCCGCCGTCCTCCGGCAGCGCCCGGGCGCCGCGCTTCACCGATACGTACAGCGCCGCGCCGCCGACCGTCACATTGGTGACGCGCTGGACGAAGAGCGCGAGGAAGAGCCCGGTGATGGTGGTCGAGGCCTCGGCGATCAGGGACATCACCGCGCCGAAACCGAAGGCGGCGAGCAGCGTCAGCAGGATCGCCTGCCGCTGCACCGGCGCACCGCGCAGCTGGGGTCCGCCCGCCAGCACGATGCCGGCCACGGCCACCGCGATACCGGCGAACTGGAGCAGCCCCGGCCGCTCGCCGATGATCAGCCCGAGGCTGACGGGCACGGCGACGCCCAGCGATCCGAGCGGCGAGACCACGCCCATCGGGCCCAGCGCGAGTGCCTTGTAGAAGCTCAGCATCGCCACCGGGCCGACCGTGCCCGCCGCGACGGCGTACCAGAGCTGTGGACCTGCCTCCTGCCAGCCGCCGGTCGCGAGGACGATCGAACCCAGCACCACGACCGCGATCGACTGCGAGGCGACGACGACCGTGAGTGCCGGGGTACGTCGCGTCAGCAGTCCGCCGCCGAAGTCGGCCAGCCCCCAGAGGAAGCTGGTGGCCAGGGCGAACAGTGCGGTCATGACGAGCCTCGCAGTACAGTGCAGTGAACGTTTGGGTGCACCACACGGTAGTACAGTCTATTGAACTCTGTCATTCAGAATATTGGACGGAATGTGTCGGACCTCGACCAGCTCACGCAGTCGCTCGCCCGAAATCTCAAACGCTGGCGCGGCGAGCGGGGGTTCACGCTCGACGCTCTCGCCGCTCGGGCGGGGGTCAGTCGCGGCATGATCATTCAGATCGAGCAGGCGCGTACAAATCCGAGTGTCGGGACGACAGTGAAACTCGCCGACGCTCTCGGCGTCAGCATCACCACGCTCCTCGACTACGAGCAGGGGCCGCAGGTCCGCCTCGTACCTCCGGAGCAGGCCGTACGCATGTGGTCCACCTCGACCGGCAGCTACACCACTCTGCTGGTCGGCACCGAGCGCCGTGGGCCGCTCGAACTGTGGGGCTGGCGGCTGATGCCGGGCGACGAAAGCGCCTCCGACCCGCACCCCGACGGGACGGTCGAGCTGCTCCATGTCGCCGCGGGCGAGCTCACCCTCGTCGTCGACGGCGAGCCTCACTCCGTACCGGCCGGGACCTCCGCGACCTTCGAGGCGAACGTCCCGCACGCCTATCGCAACGACGGCGACGAGAGGGTCGACATGACCATGGCGGTCTCCATCCCGCCCGTACGCTGAGACGATCAATCGCGGGCGAGGGCACGGCTGTTAGCGTTGCCCGCATGCGCGCCCCCATCGGGAACTTCGACGACGCCCGGCCCGCCGTCGAATGCCTCGGCCTCCTGCCCCCGCCGGTCGCCGACGCGGTCTGCGGCCTGCGCGGCGATGTCCCCGTCGAGCAGCTGATCTACGTCGACACCGACCCGGAGATCGCGGACACCGCGGTCTTTGTGGAGCACTACGGGCAGGAGCTGCTCGACGAGTCGGCGAACTGTGTGGTCGTCGCGGGCAAGCGGGGAGGCGAGTCCACGCTGGCCGCCTGCGTCGTCCTCTCCAGCACGCGGATCGACGTCAACGGCGTCGTACGCCGGCAACTGGGCGCGCGCAAAGCCTCGTTCGCCTCCATGGACACCGCGACCGGCGAGACCGGTATGGAGTACGGCGGGATCACGCCGATCGGGCTGCCGGCCGACTGGCCGCTCCTGGTGGACTCCGCCGTCGTCGACACGGAGTGGGTCCTGATCGGCAGTGGGCGACGGCGCGGAAAACTGATCCTTCCGGGCAAGGCCTTCGCCGGGCTGCCGAACGCCGTCCTTGTCGAGGGACTGGGAGTCGGGCCCGCTTGATGCCCCGGCGCGGCAGTGTTCACTCCGGCACCGCCCGCGCCGTCCGGTGCTCAACGCAGCCACCCCTGCGCGAAGTCGACGCCGTCGACCAGCCCCAGCACCCGGCTGTGCGCCGAACCCACCGGACCCGTCCGTACACCTCCGCCGCTCGCGCCGCGTTCGAAGTCCGCCCCGAGAGCGGCGAAATCGCTGTCGTCCAGATCACGTCCTCGTACTCACCGTGCGCAGCGACGCGTGCACCATCAGGATGCCGCCGGGCTCGAGGCCCAGCCCGGCCAGTTGCGCGGCCGGCTGCCGGTCGCTGTGGATCGTGCTCAATGCGGCTCCACCCCGCTGGTGGGCACTCAGCCGAGCCGTGGGATCTCGATGGCCGGGCAGCGGTCCATGACCATGTCGAGACCGGCCGCGCGGGTGCGCTCGTAGGCATCCTCGTCGACCACACCCAGCTGGAACCAGACCGCCTTCGCGCCGATCGCGGCGGCCTCGTCCGCGACCGGACCCGCCAGGCCGGAATTGACGAAGACATCGACCACATCGACCTCGAAGGGGATGTCGGCGAGCGTGGCGTAACCCTGCTCACCATGGACCGTCTCGGCCTTGGGGTGCACCGGCACGATGCGCTTGCCATAGCGCTGGAGGACATCGGCGACGCCGTGCGCGGCCCGCGTCTCGTTGCTGGACAGGCCCACCACCGCCCAGGTGTCACCCGTCGAGGTCAGGATCCTGCGGATCGTCTCTGCGTCTGCGTACATGCCCGGGTCAACGGGCGGCCGGCGCGGAGCATTCCCCTCCGGGCGGCGCATAGGGTGGCGGAATGCAGGAGCAGTACCGGACGGTCGCCCGCGAGGGCGTGCACGAGACCGAGATCAACAGATCGCGCTTCATCTGCGCGCTCGCCCCCGCCGCCACCGAGGAGGAGGCGCAGGCCTTCGTCGCACGCATCCGCAAGGAGCACCCGACCGCCACCCACAACTGTTTCGCGTACGTCATCGGTGCCGACGCCGCCGTGCAGAAGGCGAGCGACGACGGCGAACCGGGCGGCACGGCGGGTGTGCCCATGCTGCAGATGCTGATGCGGCGAGAAGTCCGTTATGTCGTCGCTGTCGTCACCCGCTACTACGGCGGTGTGAAACTCGGTGCGGGCGGGCTGATCAGGGCGTACGGGGGAGCGGTCGGCGAAGCCCTGGACGCGCTCGGCACTCTCACCAGGCAGCGCTTCCGGCTGGCCACCGTCACCGTCGACCACCAGCGGGCGGGCAAGCTGGAGAACGATCTGCGGGCGACCGGGCGGGATGTGCGCGAGGTGCGGTACGCGGAGTCCGTCACCATGGAGATCGGGCTCCCGGACGCCGACATCGACGGCTTCCGTTCCTGGCTGGCCGACGCGACGGCGGGGACGGCGGGACTGGAACTCGGCGGTGAAGCGTACGGAGATGCCTGAAGCCGCCTGTGATGTCCGACCCCACCGTTACTCTCGAGGATCATGAGATTCCTGCATACGTCGGACTGGCACCTGGGGCGGTCGTTCCACCGTGTGAGCATGCTCGACGCCCAGGCCGCGTTCCTCGACCGCCTGGTGGCGACGGTGCGCGAGCGCGACGTGGACGCGGTGCTGGTCGCAGGAGATGTCTATGACCGGGCCGTGCCGCCGCTGGCGGCAGTTGAGCTCTTCGACGAGGCGCTGCACCGGCTGGCCGCCGCGGGCGTGCCGACCGTGATGATCTCCGGGAACCACGACTCGGCGCGCAGGCTCGGCGTCGGCGCGGGGCTGATCGAGCGCGCCGGCATACATCTGCGCACCGATCCGGCGGGGTGCGGCACGCCCGTGCTGCTGAGCGACGCGCACGGCGCGGTGGCCTGCTACGGGCTGCCGTATCTCGAACCCTCCCTGGTGAAGGGCGAGTTCAAGACGGAGAAGGCGCGCCACGAAGCCGTACTCGGCGCGGCGATGGAGCGCGTACGGGCCGATCTCGCGACGCGTGAGGAGGGCACCCGGTCCGTCGTCCTCGCGCATGCGTTCGTCGCGGGCGGCGAAGAGAGCGACAGCGAGCGGGACATCACCGTCGGAGGAGTCTCCGCCGTGCCCTCCGCCGTGTTCCGCGGTGTCGACTATGCCGCACTCGGACATCTGCACGGCTGCCAGACCATCACGGAGCGCGTGCGCTACTCCGGATCACCGCTCGCCTACTCCTTCTCGGAGGCCCATCACCGCAAGACGATGTGGCTCATCGACCTCGGGGCACGGGGCGAACTCACCGCCGAGCGCATCGACTGCCCGGTGCCGCGCGGCCTCGCCCGGCTGCGCGGCACGCTCGACGCACTGCTCGACGATCCGGCGCTGGTCCGGCACGAGCAGTCGTTCGTCGAGGCGACCCTCACCGATCCGGTGCGCCCGGCCGAACCGATGGCGCGCCTCACCGAGCGGTTCCCGCACACCCTGAGCCTCGTCTTCGAACCGGAGCGCCCCGGCGAGGACACCGCCACTTCGTACGCACAGCGGCTGAAGGGACGCAGCGACCAGCAGATCGCGGAGGACTTCGTGGCTCATGTGCGCGGCGGCAGCGGGCCCGACGACCGGGAACGCACCGTGCTGCGCGGAGCCTTCGACGACGTACGGGTGGACGAGGGTGTGCGCGAGGTGGCCCGGTGAGACTGCATCAGCTGACTGTCACCGCCTTCGGCCCCTTCGGCTCCAGCCAGCAGATCGACTTCGACGCGCTGTCCACCGCCGGGATCTTCCTCCTGCACGGACCGACCGGCGCCGGCAAGACCTCCGTCCTCGACGCGGTCTGCTTCGCGCTGTACGGGGCGGTGCCGGGCGCACGACAGAGCCCTGGTGCCTCGCTGCGCAGCGACCACGCCCCGGCCGGCACCCCCACCGAGGTGTGCGTCGAACTGACCGTGGGCGGACGGCGACTGGAGATCAAACGCCGTCCGGCCCAGCCGCGTCGCAAGAAGAACGGCAAGGGCTTCACCACCGAACGGGCCCAGAGCTGGCTGCGCGAGTACGACGCCGGGATCGGCGAGTGGCAGTCGCTGAGCCGCTCCCACCAGGAGATCGGCGAGGAGATCACCCAGCTGGTCGGGATGAGCCGCGACCAGTTCTGCCAGGTGGTGCTGCTGCCCCAGGGAGACTTCGCGCGCTTCCTGCGCGCCGACGCCGAGGCGCGCGGCAAGCTACTTGGACGGCTCTTCGACACCCGCCGCTTCGCCGCCGTCGAGGAACGCCTCGCCGAACAGCGCCGCGTGGCCGAGCAGCAGGTACGCGCCGGTGACGAGCGGCTGCTCGCGATCGCCCACCGGATGGAACAGGCCGCGGGCGCGGCGGCCGGCGACTGGCCGCCGCCGCAACAGCAGCCGGGCGACCCCGGGCTCGCCGCGGCCGTCCTCGCCTGGGCGGCCGTCGCCCGCGCGGGCGCGCGGGAAATGCTGGACATCGCCGACTGGGCGCTGGCCGCGACGGAAAGCCGGCAGGCCGCCGCCCGGCACGCCCTGGACGCCGAGCGTGAACTCGCCCGGCTGCAGCAGCGGTACGAGGACGCACGGCAGCGGGCCGAGGCGCTCGAAGCGCGGCGCCCCGAACGCGAAGAACTGCGGGCCCGGCTCGAGCGGGCCCGCAAGGCGGAGCTGGTGGGGCCCGCGCTGAGGCTGCGCGACGACGCCGAGCGGGAACACCGCAGCGCCGACGCCGAACGGGAGCGTGCGCGGTCCGTACTTCCGCCGGACCTCGCGGAGGCCGGCGCGGAACAGCTGGCGGCGCTCGAACGAAAGCTGCGCCAGGACCTGGGCGGCCTCGAAGCCGCCCGGCGCGCGGAGCGCCGCAGCGCGGAGATTGCCCGCGAACGCGCGGACCTGGACCGCCAGGCCCGGGCGGACGACGACATCATCCAGGACGCGGCGGGCTGGCTGTCCGGCTGGGAGGGCGTCCGGCGAGGCCACCAGGAGCGGATCGTGGCGTCGCAGGAGGCGGCCACCCGCGCCGAGAACCTGACCGGACAGCTGGAACCGGCCCGCCGAAGGCTGCGGGCGGCAAGTGAACGGGACCGGCTCAGGGCGCGCACCGAGCAGGCCGAGGAGCAGCTGCGTACTGCCCGGGACCGCGCGAACAGTGCGCGCGAGAGCTGGCTCGACCTGAAGGAGCGCCGACTGCGGGGCATCGCGGCGGAGTTGGCAGCCGGGCTGGTGACGGGCCGGCCGTGCGCGGTCTGCGGCTCGGCGGAACACCCTGCGCCGGCCCGCGCCGGGGACGGGCATGTCGACCGTACGGCGGAGGAAGCGGCGTACGAGGACTCAGCACGGGCGGACGGGGCGAAGGCGGACGCCGAGCGTGAACTGGCGGTGATACGCGAGGCGTTCACGACGGCTCGGGAGGCGGCGCGGCTCACGCCGACGGGGGCTGGAACGCGGGGCCACGCGGGGAGCCGGGCTGCCGAGGCCGGGGAGCCGGAGGGCCCGGAAGCGAGGTCCGGCGACGCGCTCGACCGGGCGAAGGCCGGACCAAGCTCTGGCGACGTGGAGCTCGATGCGACGAGCGGTGGGGTGGGGCGTGCCGAGGCCGCGACCGCTGATGGGCGGGACACGGTCGGCAGCTCTGTGCGGCGTTCCGGCGTGGCGGCCGATGGCGACGACCCCGACGCCGGTGAACTGCGCTTGTTCGTCGAGCAGTTGGAGCGCAAGCACGCCGACGCGCACAGCCTCGCCTCCGGTATGCACGCCGCCCGCGAGGCGCTCGACCGGGCCGAGCGGGAGCGTGAGGAGCGGCTTGGCGCACAGCAGCAGGCCGAGCGGCGCGCCGCCGCGCGGACATCGCAGCGGGAAGCCCTCGACCGCGAACAGGCCGCGCTGGAAAGCGAACTGGCGCGGGCCAGAGGCGGCGAGGGCAGCGTCGCCGAACACTCCGCGCTGCTGGAGCGCCGGGTGCGGCTGCTCGTCGAGGCGGCCGAGGCCGTACGGTCTGCCGACGCCACCGAGCAGCGACTGAAGGAGGCCGACGACCGGCTGGCCGACGCGGCGTTCCGGGCCGGGTTCGACACACCGAGCGCCGCGGCCGCCGCGCTGCTCGGCGACGCGCAGCAGCGTGACCTCCAGCATCGGATCGACGCCTGGCAGACCGAGGCCGCCGCGGTCGCCGACCGGCTGGCCGAAGCGGACACCCGGAGCGCCGCCGAGCACGGCGCCGCCGACCCCGAAGCCGCTCGGGCCGCCCATGACGCCGCCGAGCGTGCTCTGCGCGACGCCGCGTCCGGGCTCGCCGCGGCCCGCGACCGGTGCGCGGAGCTCGCCCGGCTCTCCCGGCAGGCCGTGCTGGAAGTCCGCAGGCTCGGCCCGCTGCGCGAGGAGTACGACCGGGTGGCCCGCCTCGCCGGACTCACCGCGGGCACCTCCGCGGACAATGAGCGCAAGATGCGCCTCGAGTCGTACGTCCTGGCGGCCCGCCTCGAACAGGTCGCGGCCGCCGCCACCGTACGGCTGCAGCGCATGTCGTCCGGCCGTTACACCCTGGTGCACTCCGACGCCCGGGCCGGCGGCAAGCGTTCCGGGCTCGGACTGCATGTCGTCGACGCCTGGACCGGCAGTGAGCGTGACACGGCGACCCTCTCCGGCGGCGAGACTTTCTTCGCCTCGCTCGCGCTCGCGCTCGGTCTCGCCGACGTCGTCACCGGCGAGGCCGGCGGCGTACAGCTGGACACCCTCTTCATCGACGAGGGCTTCGGCAGCCTGGACGACCAGACTCTGGACGAGGTGCTCGACGTGCTCGACTCGCTGCGCGAACGGGATCGCAGCGTCGGCATCGTCAGCCATGTCGCCGATCTGCGCCGACGGATCCCCGCCCAGCTGGAGGTCGTCAAGGAACGGCACGGCTCGACGGTGCGGCTGCGTGCCGCGCCGCTCAGCGGCTGATCGCCCGGCGCGGCAGCGGTGAGGAGTAGACGACGCTCGTCGTCACCGAGCCGAGCGCGCCGATCTTCCCGGAGACCTCCTCGAGGTGGCTCATCGAGCGGGTGGCGACCTTGAGTACGAAGCAGTCGTCGCCCGTCACATGGTGGGCCTCGAGGATCTCGGGTGTGGTCTCCAGCAGATCGTGGAACGGCTTGTAATTGCCGTTCGGATAGCGCAGTCGTACGAACGCGAGGATGGGGAGTCCGAGCCGCTCCTGCTCCACCACCGCGGTGTATCCGGATATCACCCCGGCCTCCTCCAGCCTGCGGATCCGCTCGGTCACGGCGCTCGACGACATCGAGACGACCCTGGCCAGCTCGGCGAAGCTGGCCCGGCCCCGGCTCTGCAGGGCTTTGAGGATGCGCCAATCCGTGGCGTCCGGCGAATATCCGGTCATGCTCGAGAAATAGCAGGGAAATCCCCGGCCGATCAAGACATGTTCCGGGAAATCTCACTTCAGGGAAACGATCCCCGACCGTAGATTTTCGGTCATGACTACGACGCAGCTCGCCACGAACCCCGTCCTCCGGGTGCCGCCGGCCTCGCCCGCGGCAGCGGCCGCCTACTTCGCGGCCGGCCTGGCCTTTCACGCCGATGTCTCCGATGTCGCCTCGGCGCTGGCGGCCGGCGGCGACCCGGGTTTTGTGGTCCTCGACTCCCGCTCCACCGAGTCCTGGGACCAGGGGCACGTGCCCGGTGCGGTCCATCTGCCGACCGCCCTGATCGCCGAACAGGCCGACCAGCTGCTGGACAAGTCGGTGCCGGTCGTCACGTACTGCTGGGGCCCCGGCTGCAATGGAGCGTCGCGCGCGGCTCTGGCCCTCGCCGAACTCGGCTACCAGGTGAAGGAGATGCTCGGTGGTTTCGAGTACTGGGCCCGTGAGGGCTTCGAGTTCGAGGCCTGGGAGGGCAGCCGCAAGCGCGACGCCGACCCGCTGACCGCGCCTCTCGACTCGGACGACTGCGGCTGCTGATCCGGACCCGCGACCCGCAATCCGCCACCGCACGACGGACGGGTACGGGCGCAGGAACGGCGCGTCCGATGCGCTGGAGTCGGCACGGACGCGCCGCCCGCAGGACGGCATCGAGTACGGCATCGAGTACGGCGTCGTTGTCGCACGCGTAATGCCCGCTCGCCCGGGCCCTGTCGCCCTCGACGACCGCCCACCGTCACCGCCGCTCGCACGGCCCCGCGACGTCGACCGCGATCGCGCTCGGCAGGTCCGCCGCCTCCAGACGCGCGGCGAACTCCAGCACCTCGCCCCGGCGCGGGGCGTCCGCCGACGGCGCCACGTTCAGCGATGCACCCACCGCGTACAGGCTCCCCGTCGTCGCCGCACGGGCCGACGGTGGCCGGGCTCATGCCATTCGGCTGAGCCCGGCCGACGCGGCGGGCCGTACACGACTCCGGCCGTCCGCTGTCAGAGCTTCGACAGCTCGTCGACCAGATCGTCCAGGCCCAGCGAGCCCTGCGACAGAGCCGCCATGTGCCAGGCCTTCGCGTCGAACGCGTCGCCGTGTGCCTTGCGCGCGTTCTCCCGGCCCAGCAGCCATGCCCGCTCACCCAGCTTGTAGCCGATCGCCTGTGCCGGAACGGACAGATACCGCGTCAGCTCGCTCTCCACGAAGTCCGCCGGCCGTCCGCTGTGGCTGCCGAAGAACTCCTGCCCCAGGGCCGGTGTCCAGCGCTCGCCCGGGTGGAACGGCGAGTCCGCCGGGATCTCCAGCTCCAGATGCATGCCGATGTCCACGATCACCCGGCATGCCCGCATCATCTGCGCGTCCAGATAGCCCAGCCTGCGCTCCGGGTCGGGCAGGAAGCCCAGTTCGTCCATCAGCCGCTCCGCGTACAGCGCCCAGCCCTCGGCGTTGGCGCTGACCCCGCCGATCGTCGCCTGGTAGCGGGAGAGCTGGTCCGCGACATGCACCCACTGCGCGATCTGCAGATGGTGGCCGGGAACGCCCTCGTGGTACCAGGTCGACACCAGGTCGTACACCGGGAAACGCGTGGCGCCCATGGTCGGCAGCCAGGTACAGCCGGGGCGGCTGAAGTCTTCGGACGGGCCGGTGTAGTACGGCGCCGCCGCGCCGCCCGACGGAGCGATCCGGGACTCCACTTTCCGTACCCGCTCGGCCAGTTCGAAGTGCGTGCCGTCCAGTGCCTCGATCGCCTCGTCCATGATCTTCTGCAGCCAGGCCCGCACCTCCTCGACGCCCTCGATGTGCTCACCGTGCTCGTCGAGGTGAGCAAGCGCCTCCCAGGGCCCCGCGCCCGGAAGGATCTTGTCCGCCTCGGTCTTCATCTCGGCCAGCAGCCGGTGATACTCGGACCAGCCGTATGCGTAGGCCTCGTCGAGGTCGAGGTCGGTGCCGTTGAAGTAGCGCGACCAGCGGGCGTAGCGCTCGCGGCCCACCGTGTCGGGCGCGTCCGCCACGGCGGGGGCGTAGACATCGCGCATCCAGTCGCGCAGTTGCGCAAGTGCCCCGGTCGCACTGCGGGCCGCCTCGTCGAGCTCGGTGCGGAGCGTGAGGGGGCCGCCCGCCGCGAACTCCTCGAACCAGCTGCGATCCGTGCCGAGCCACTCGGTCATCTGGTCGATATTGGTCCGGGTCGCGCGGGGGCCGCCCAGCAGCTTCCGCTCGAGTCCCAGCGCCAGCGAGGCGCGGTAGCCCTCCAGGGCGTGCGGCACCGCCCGCAGCCGCTGTGCCACGGCCGCCCAGTCCTCGTCGGTCTGCGTCGGCGTCACGGTGAACACCTCGCGCACCGTGTGCACCGGCGAGCGCATATTGCTCACCGTGCGCAGACCTTCATCGGTTTCGTGCACGGCGAGTTCCGCTGTCAGCCGCTCTCGCAACAGCCGGCCGCAGCGCCGTTCCGCATCGCTCTCCGCGGCCGGCAGCTTCTCGGCATCGTCCAGCCTGGCGAGTGTCTCGCGAGCGAGTTCGGCGAAAGCCTCCTGACCGGCTGGTGAGTAGTCGGGGAGGAGGCCCGAGCTCTCCTTGAGTCCCAGATACGTGCCGATGGTCGGGTCGAGTTCGATGAGTGCGTCGACGTAGGAGTCGGCGACCTGTCGTGGCAGCGCGCTGCTGGAAGTGACTGGCATGCGCACATCCTCATACGACTGAGGCCTCCGCGTCACCATCATTGGATCTCAGTCGCCTGTCGGTGGCCTGTCAATGATCCTGGGCGCCGACCGGCATCGGAGGCAGCAGCGGGCCGCAGTCCCACTGCTGGAAGATCAGTCGCGTCTCGACCCTGGCGACTTCTCGCCGTGAGGTGAACTCGTCCACCACCAGACGCTGCAGATCGGCGGTGTCCGTCACGGCCACATGCACCAGATAGTCGTCGGGACCGGTGAGATGGAACAGCGCCCGGGACTCGGGCAGCGCGCGGATCCGCTCAACGAACGGACCGATCAGTTCCCGCCGGTGCGGCCGGACCTGCACGGAGAGGAGCGCCTGCAGCCCACGCCCCAGCCGGGCGGGATCCAGGGCCAGCCGATGTCCGAGGATCACGCCGGAGCGGCGCAGCCTGGTCACCCGGTCCAGGCAGGTGGACGGCGCCACTCCGACCTCCGCAGCCAGGTCGCGATAGGTGGTCCGGGCGTCGTTCTGCAGCAGGCGGAGTATGTGTAGATCCACCGGGTCGAGTGCGACAGATTCAGCCATTCGCCGAACGTAACACGACCCTTGGCCATTACCTCCCGGTAGGTGTTCAGGGTGCGGGCATGGAGAACGCAGTCTCGGTCACCCCCGCACCCCGGGCCCTGGCCACCGAAGCAGTACACGCCGGACGCGAGGACCTCGCAGAGCTCGGCGTGCACGCCCCGCCGCTGGACCTGTCCACCACCTACCCGTCGTACGACGCCGCAGGTGAGGCCGAGCGTATCGACGGCTTCGCCGCCACCGGCGCGCGACTGGAGGGACCGCCGGTCTACGCCCGGCTCGACAACCCGACCACGGCCCGTTTCGAGACAGCGCTCGCCAGGCTGGAGGGAGCCGAGAGCGCGGTCGCATTCGCCAGCGGGATGGCCGCGCTCACCGCCGTACTGCTGGTACGGGCGAGCATGGGGCTGCGTCACGTGGTCGCGGTCCGGCCGTTGTACGGGTGCAGCGACCATCTGCTGAACGCAGGGCTGCTCGGGACCGAGGTGACCTGGACCGACCCCGCGGGCATCGCGGAGGCAATCCGGCCGGAAACCGGCCTTGTGATGGTGGAGACGCCCGCCAACCCGACGCTCGCCGAGGTCGATCTGCGAGCCGTTCGGCACGCCTGCGGCTCCGTGCCGCTGCTCGTCGACAACACCTTCGCCACGCCTGTGCTGCAGCGGCCGGTGGAGCACGGGGCGCGGATCGTGCTGCACAGCGCGACCAAGTACCTGGGCGGGCACGGCGATGTGATGGGCGGAGTGGTGGCCTGCGACGAGGAGTTCGCCCGCGGCCTCCGGCAGGTGCGGTTCGCGACCGGCGGTGTTCTGCATCCGATGGCCGGATATCTGCTGCTGCGTGGACTGTCCACGCTGCCGGTACGGGTACGGGCCGCCTCCACCACGGCGGCCGACCTGGCCCGCCGGCTGGCCGCCGACCCGCGGATCGCCCGGGTCCACTATCCGAGCGTGGGCGGGGCGATGGTCTCCTTCGAGGTGTACGGGGACCCGCGGAGCGTGATCTCGGCCGTGCGGCTGATCACGCCGGCGGTCAGTCTCGGCAGCGTCGACAGCCTGATCCAGCACCCGGCCTCCATCAGCCACCGCATCGTGGCTGAGGGAGACCGGCGCTCGGCGGGCGTCAGCGACCGGCTGCTGCGGATGTCGGTCGGTCTTGAGGACGTGGAGGATCTATGGCGTGATCTGACCGAGGCCCTCAGCGCTCAGCCTGTTCGTACGGAAACAGCGCGCGTACGGGAGTCGCGTCAAGTCGGGCGGTGATGACCAGCGTGCCCTCCTCGATCTGGTAGTCGAGCGGCAGGTTCAGGGCGCGCATGGCTGCCACCATCGCGGTGTTGGAGGAACGGGTGACGGCGTAGACGCTGCCGCAGCCCGCCTCGACAGCGAGGGCGACCAGTCGGCCGAGCAGCTCCGAACCGATGCCGCGGCCCTGCCATTCGTCCTCGACGAGCAGCGCGACCTCGGTCTCGTCCCCGTCCCAGAGGAGATGTCCGAGGGCGACGAGACGGCCGGAGGCGGTCTGGACGGCGAGGGTGCGGCCGAAACGCGGGCTGAGCAGGTGGTTGAGGTAGCGGTCGGCGTCGCCGACCGGGCCGTGGTAGCGCATGCTCAGGGTGCGCTCGGAGCAGCGGTCGTGCATGGCCACGGCGGCTTCGACGTCGCCCTGGTCGACGCGGCGCACGGTGATCTCGTTGCCCTCGGGGAGGGTGAGGACGTCCTGGCTGCGCGGGATACGGGGGCCGAGGCGCGCGTCCAGTTCCACCAGGGCGCGGGCCCGTGCGAACTCGGTGGGCGTGAACGGAAGATAGGGCCGTTCGACGGTGATGGCTCCACCGTTCGGGTCGCGCAGCCGCATTACCGTCTCCTCCAGCACGCCTTCCACCGGCGGGATCTCTCCGGTGGGCCGGCCTGTCAGCGAGACCGGGGGCAGCGAGTGGATCGTGCAGCGGCCGAGCAACTGGCGTAGTGCCAGCGGCAGTTCGGCCGCGTCAAGGGCGGTACGGGTGGCGAGGCCCAGCACCCGGGTGGGGGTGTCGACGAGATCGTGGGCGTCGGCCCGCTCGATCCAGGTGTTGCTGCCGCCCGCCCCGGAGATCTCCCGGGTGAGCTGCTGCGCCTGCAGGGACGCGGGAGCGCGCAGCAGGAACTCGTCCACCGTGCCCTCGGCCAGCGGATGGGTCTGGAGGGTGAGGATGTCGACCCGGTGCTGTGCGAGGGCGATGCACAGCGCGGCCAGGCTGCCGGGTGTGTCCCGCACAGTGGTCCGCATCCGCCACAGCGCCGTCTCGTACAGCTCGCCCTGTGCCGCGGCCCCGGTCGCGGAGGACACGGACACCCCGGCGTCTCCCGTGACGTCGATGCGGTCCGTACTGTCCGCCGGAGGGGCATGACTGTGGTGTCGTGCCCACCAAGTGTGGAAAGCGGCCGTGGCGACGAGGGCCACGGCTGAGGCGATGAGCAGGAACGGGCCGTCCGGTCCGTGCCCGATCATGTTCGCGATGGCGTCGGCGACCGCGACGGCGGTGAACATGGCTGCCAGTTCGACGAGATCCCGCCGCCAGTGGTGTGGGCGGCGGGCACTCTTCGCAGAAGTCACATCTGTCATGCCATCACTGTGACCGAACGGTGTTGCGTGATCACGAACGCTTTGTGACTGACGGGTTAAGCATCAATCTGGACTGCTATAGGCCGATTTTCGCCGTTCCTGGCGTGGAGTGATCGCTTCCCTGTCGCAGCGCGGCCATCAGCCGGGATGTGCCGGTGGCCAGCTGGGATGAGCCACCGCGACCGGCGAGGCCGCGAGCCCAGGTATCTCCGCCGTTCCGCCGCCGGCCGGCCCCGCTGTCGTCGTGACCGCCGCGCCGCAGCGCTCGACGCGGTCTGCGGCCACCGCACGTATCTCCGCCGACCCGCGCGAGGGTGCCCCGGCGGGCGTATGGCTCGGCCGGCCGGTTGGGCTTCACCGTGCCGAGCCGGACCGGCTCGGCCACCTCCTTGGGCCGGGCGATCGGTCAGGAGCCGGCTATGGCCCGTAGCGCGTCCAGATGCCGCCGGTATACGGCGCGCCCCTCGTGCGTCAGAGACAGCCAGGTCCGCGCCCGCCGCCCCACCCTGCCCTTGTCCACCCCGACCCAGCCGGCTTCCTCGAGAGCCGCGACCTGCTTGGACAGCGCCGAGTCGGTGACCTCGACCAGGTCGCGCACAAACCCGAACTCGGCCTTGTCCAGCGGTGCCAGGGCCGCCACGATCGACAGCCGGACGGGCGAGGTGAGCAGCGGGGCGAGCGCGTGGCGCGGATGCGTACCCGTCTCTGTCCCGGCGTTCTCGGCCTTCCCGTCGTTCCCGGTCTGCTGCGTTCTCTTCGTCATGCCGACCGCCGTGTCTCCTGCCAGGCGCCGACCGCGGGCGGGAGCGCGCACCACAGGGCTCCGATCACCGCGAAGACCACGCTGCCCTCGAAGACGGAGACGCTGAGCGCGACGGTGAGGGAGTAGGCCACCGCCCAGGAGCCGATCACCGCGCCGTGCCGGGCGCCGAACCCCCGGCGGATGACGCGCTGCCGGGCTGCGTACATGCTGAGCCCCCCGACGAGCACGGCATTGATGACCGCGAAGACGAGTGCCGCGGACCGCCCTTGCCACAGCACCGCCATCGGTACCAGTACCAGTTGACCGGCGGCGAAGACGACGAGATACCGCGCGTACCAACCGCTGCCGCGGCGGCGTGTGGCGCTCTCCGCGAGGTTCGCGCGCTTCAACGCCGCCGCGGCATCCGTCTGTTCACTCATACTTGTGAGAGTGGCACTTACTTTCCAAAGTGGCAAGTAAGTGGGCGCGTGTCCTACTGCCCCACACGCCCGGGCTGAAGCACCTTGCTGAACAGGACCGTTCCGCCCTCTGCCCGCAGTCGGACCGTCAACTCACCACTGCCGCCGTCGATGTCGACCTCGCCGAAGTACTGCGGCGACTCCATCGGCGAGACATTGGCGCGCTCCGGCGCCCGGACGAAGACCCGCTCAGGACCGAACGTGGCGTCGAGCGCGTTGGCCGGGAAGCCGCCGGCGGCCAGCGGCCCCGAGACGAACTCCCAGAAGGGCGCGAAGTCCTTGAAAGCCGCCCGCGACGGGTCGTAGTGCTGCGCCGAGGTGTAGTGCACATCCGCGGTGAGCCACACAGTGCCCGTGATCCTGCGGTGCTTGATGTACCGCAGCAGCTCGGCGATCTGCAGCTCACGCCCGAGCGGCGCTCCCGGATCCCCCTGTGCGACGGCCTCGAAGTTCGCCGTCCCGTCCGCCACGACCAGCCCGAGCGGCATGTCCGAGGCGATCACCTTCCACACCGCGCGCGACCGCGACAGCTCACGCTTGAGCCAGGCGAGCTGCTCGGCGCCGAGGATGCCCTGCGCGTCGTCGGGCTGCCGGCCGGGGGAGTTGGCATTGCGGTACGAGCGCATGTCGAGGACGAACACATCGAGCAGCGGTCCGTAGCGCACCACCCGGTGCACACGGCCGTCGCGCCCGGGGGCGGCGAGCGTCGAGACGGGGAAGTACTCGCTGAAGGCACGGCTCGAGCGCTCCGCGAGCACATCCACGTTCTTCTCGGTGTAGCGCGGGTCGTCGAGGATCTGGCCCGGGTACCAGTTGTTGCGCACCTCGTGGTCGTCCCACTGCACGACCGTGGGCACCTGCGCGTTGAAGCGCCGGACGTTCTCGTCGAGCAGGTTGTAGCGGAAGTTCCCGCGGAAATCCGCCAGCGTCTGCGCCACCTTGGACTTCTCCTCGGTGGTGATGTTCCGCCAGATCCGGCCGTCCGGCAGCGTCACGCTCGGCTCGATCACACCGTCCGCGTAGATCGTGTCCCCGCTGCAGAGGAAGAAATCCGGGTCGAGACGGCGCATCTCCTCGTACGCGCGATAGCCGCCGATGTCCGGGTTGATGCCCCAGCCCTGCCCCGCGATATCGCCCGACCACAGAAAGCGCACTCCTTCACGGCGCTCGGCGGGCGCCGTACGGAAGGTCCCGTGGACCGGCTCCCCGGTGCGGCGGGGATCTTCCGGGTCGGCGAGCGTGACCCGGTAGTGCACCTGCTCACCGGCGGGCAGTCCGCACAGCGCGGTCCGTCCCGTGAAATCCGTGCCGGCCCCGACCAGCGGGCCGTGCCATCTGTGCGTGTGCCGGAAGGACTCAGCCGCGGACGTCTCCACGATCATCCGGGCGGGCCGGTCGGAGCGCACCCACACCAGACCGGACGAGGAGGTCACATCGCCGGTCTGCACACCCCATGCGGCGCGCGGGCGGCCGGACAGCGCGAGCGCGGGCGCCGCTCCCATCGCGGGCAGAGCCAGTGCCGCCGAGGCGGCGACCGCGCCGCGCAGAACGGAACGGCGGTCGGGGGAGGGTATCCGCGGGCTGTGTGACATCGCTGTGCCTCCAGGGCAGCTCGGGCCGGTGTGCCGTGCCATGCCTACTGCCCGGCTGCGGCCGCCACGCGAACCCCGGGTGAACAACCGGCCCTGCGCGGCGTACGAGGGCCGTCCAACGGCCCGCAGGGCCGGGGAACTTCACAGCGCCTTCCGCACCGCCTCCGCCATCAGCCGCACGCCGCGCTCGATATCGGTCGGCGCCAGATGCGCGTACCCGAGGACCAGCCGCACTCCGGCGTCTCCCTCGTCGGCCGCCATGTAGTCGGCCAGCGGGCGTACCGCCACCCCGGACCGTGCCGCCAAGTCCAGGAATCGCGGCTCGGGGCCGTACCGCTCGGGCAGCCGCGCGATGATGTGCAGACCGGCGGCGATACCGCTGACCTCGATGCCGGGGAAGTGGTCCGTGAGGGCGCCGACGAGCGCGTCGCGCCGCTCCCGGTAGGCACGCTGGCAGCGACGGAGCTGCCGGTCGTAACCGCCGTGGCCGATGAAGTCGGCAAGGAGCGCCTGGTCCAGGGCCGGATTGCCGAGATCCATGGTGCGTTTGCGTTCGACGACCTCGTCCGCCAGACGGGAGGGTACGAGCAGCCAGCCCAGCCGCAGCCCCGGTGCGAGCGACTTGCTCACCGACCCGGTGTACGCGACGCGCTCCGGGTCGAGACCCTGCAGCGCGCCGACGGGAGCCCGGTCGTAGCGGAAGTCGCCGTCGTAGTCGTCCTCGACGATCAGCCCGTCCACGGCGCGCGCCCAATCGAGGAGTTCGGTGCGACGCTGCGCGGAGTAGGCGATTCCGGTCGGGAACTGGTGGGCAGGTGTCGTCACCACCGCACGTACACCGGAGCCCTCGAGCGGCCCGGTCGCCAGCCCCTCGCCGTCGAGCGGCAACGCGGTCATGTCCAGACCGGCCGCCGAGAACAGCGCTCCGTGCTCGTGGCTCCCGGGGTCCTCGACCCCCACCGTCCGCAGTCCGTGCCCATGCAGTACGAAACCGAGCAGCGTCATCGCCTGCGCCACGCCCGAACACACCACCAGGCATTCCGGATCGGCCACGACGCCGCGCCGCCGGGTGAGCAACGAGGCCAGCGCGGTGCGCAGCTCCGGCAGCCCGCGCGGATCGGGATAGCCCAGCGCACGATGCGGCAGCCGCGCGAGCACGGACTTGTGCGCGGCGGCCCACGCGGCGCGCGGGAAGAGCGAGAGATCGGGCGTCCCGGGGCGGAAGTCCACGCGCGCGCCGGGAGCGCGTGGCGCCAGGTCCCGCACCCCGCGCACGGCGGGCCGCGCCGCGCCCCCGACCCAGGTTCCGGCGCCCCGGCCGCTGCGCAGGTAGCCCTCCGCCGTCAGCTGCTCGTACGCCTCGGTGACCAGACCGCGCGAGACGCCCAGATCGGTGGCGAGCTCACGGCTGGAGGGCAGCCGCGTTCCCGCGCCCAGCCGTCCCGACCTGACCGCCTCGCGCAGCGCCGACTGCAACGCGCGTCCGCGCTGCCGGGCCGGAGCGGCGGCCGCGGGCAGCAGCAGTTCCCAGGCGGCGTTCCACGAGTCACCTCGGGACGGCTCGCCCGTCGCCGGATTGGTCCCCGATGGCGTCATAAAAGTGGACCTTAAACCGGACCGCCTCGCTCCCTAGCGTCGCCCCTATGAACGTGAACTCCCTGCGCGCGGCGCTGCTCGTCACCTTGGCCTACCTCCTCGTCGGCGCCTCCTTCACCGCCAACAGCGTCCTCGGCGACTATCCCTACGCGGGCGGCCAGGCGCTGCGCTATGCCCTCGCCTGCCTGCTCCTGCTGCCGTTGCTCGGCGGCCGGGCGGGCGTGTTGCCGCTGCGTGCCCTCCGCCTGCCGCAGTGGGGACGGCTCGCTCTGCTCGCCGCCGTCGGCATGGTCGGTTTCAACCTGGCGATCCTGGCGGCGGAACGCACCTCGGAACCCGCCGTTCCCGGTGTGTTCGTCGGCTGCGCCCCCGTCATCGTCGCCGTACTCGTACCGCTCCTGGACGGCCGTCGGCCCGCTCGCCCCGTGCTGTACGGAGCCCTGTTCGTCGCGGCCGGCGCCTTCGCCGTCCAGGGGTGGGGCCGTACAGGACCGGCGGGAATCGCCTGGTCGGTAGGTGCGCTGGCCGGCGAGGCCGGCTTCGCCGTGCTGGCCGGACCCGCGCTGCGAACGCTCGGCCCCAAACTGCTCACCGCCACCGTCTGTGGCATCGCTGCCGTCGAGTCCACGCTCTTCGGCCTCGTCCTCGACGGCTCGGGCTTTCTGCGCACGCCCACTCAGGCGGAGACCCTGGCGCTGCTGTGGCAGGCGGCCGTCGTCACCGTCGTCGGTTTTGTCTGGTGGTACATGGGCGTGCAGCGCATCGGCGCCGAACGCGCCACGCTCTTCTCCGGACTGATCCCCGTATCCGCCGCGCTGACCGCGCCCCTGGTCGGTACGGGGACGTTCGGCCCGGCCCAGGCGGCGGGCGGTGTGCTGGTCGGAGCGGGCGCGGCGCTCGGCTCGGGAGTGTTCAGGGGGCGGTCAGCGGCTGCCGTCCAGGATGACGCGCGCGACGAGCGCGGGGTCGTCGTTCATGGGCACATGACCGCAGCCGGGCAGCCGCACGAGCCGCGCCCCCGGGATGGCCTGCTTGGCCCTGATGCCCTGGCGGCGCAGAAGCAGCCGGTCCTTCGTTCCCCAGCCGATGGTGACCGGCACGTCGGGCACATCGTCGGTGAACAGGACGTAGCGGCCGGCGGCGAGTGTCTGATGAAAGCCGGTGGCGTCGCGGAGCGCGAGAGTCTCGGCGACGGCCGCCTCGGGTGAGCGCCGGCCGGGCCGGGCATAGATGCTGCTGGTCAGCGCCGCCCGCCCGGCGGCCGTCCGGGACAGCCGCTCGATCAGCGGCAGCGGCATCGACCGGGCGCCGAGCCGCATCGCGCGCAGCGTCATGAAGGCGTAGCGCCGCTCGGCCTCGGTCCAGAAGCCGGCGGGCGAGAGCGCCGTAACCGACCGTACGAGCTTCTCCCGTCCCAACTCCAGGGCGAGCAGTCCGCCGAGGGAGTTTCCCACGACATGCGGGCGCTCGATCTTCAGCTCCTCGCAGAGCGAGCCGAGCACCGAGCCCACGGTGGTGAGGTCGTAGGACACGCCGTCGGGCAGCGCCGGCGAGGTGCCGAAGCCGGGCAGGTCGACGGCGATGACATCGCGTTCGGCCGCCAGGATCCCCAGCACCGGCTCCCAGGCCTGCCAGTGGTGCCCGATGCCGTGGAGCAGCAGCAGCGGCTCACCCGCCCCGGAGCGCTCGTACGCGACGGACAGCGTGCGGCTGCCCCGCGGGGACTTGATGGAGAATGAGATCTCTGCGGCCATGCTGCTGCTCCCTGTTGTCGCCCGGTCGCCTGTTTTAGACAGCCCGTCAGTAACAATTACCGCTCAGTAGCTTCGAGTTCAAGTGGGCAGGCTGGGCCGACCGCGGACTGTGCCGTGCGACGCACCCGAAACCGCCTGGACAGCCGGTGCGAGGTCGGTTGGGATGGGCGGGTGGCAGCAGACATCGTGACTGACGTATTCGAAGAGCACCGGCCCGTTCTGACCGGCGTGGCGTACCGCATGCTCGGCCGGGTGGCCGACGCCGAGGATGTGGTGCAGGAGGCCTGGCTGCGCTGGTCGGCCGAGGAGCGCGGCGGCGTCCTGGAGCCACGCGGCTATCTCGTGAGGATCACCACCCGCCTCGCCATCGACCGGCTGCGGCACCTCCAGTCGCGGCGGGAGGCGTACGTCGGCCCCTGGCTGCCGGAGCCGATCGCCACCGACTTCGGGCACACAGTCCCCGACACCGCCGAGCGGGCCGTCCTCGCCGAATCCGTATCACTCGCCGTCCTGGTCGTCCTGGAGGCGCTGTCGCCGCTGGAGCGCGCCGTCTTCGTGCTGCGCGAGGCCTTCGGATTCCCTTACGGCGAGATTGCGACCACCCTCGACCGGACCGAGGCGGCGGTACGGCAGCTCGCCGGCCGGGCGCGTCAGCATGTCGAGGAGCGCAAGCCCCGCTACGACGTCGACCCCACCGAACGCCGCGATCTCACCGAGCGCTTCCTGGACGCCGCGTCGGGCGGTGACCTGAAGGCGCTGCTGTCCCTGCTGGCGCCCGATGTGCGGCTGGTCGGCGACAGTGGCGGCAAGTCCAAGGCACCGCTGCGTGTCATGCAGAGCGTGGACAAGGTCGGACGCTTCCTCTTCGCCGTCGCGCAGCAGCCGATCGAGGATATGGAGCTCCGCTTCGTCGAGCTCAACGGAGGCCCGGCGCTTCTCGTCCTGTCCGCCGGAAAGCCGGACACCGTCCTCCAGTTGGAAGTTCTGGACGGACGGATTCAATGCGTCTACATCCAGCGCAACCCTGACAAACTCGTCTCGCTCGATTCTGCGTAGAACCGTCGCGTCGCACGTCGGACCCCGTGTCCCTATCGGACGCGGGGTCTTGTGCTGCCTGCGTTTCACAGGGTGACGAACGTCCTGTGAACGCTCTGCGAATCCGGTTCGTTCCACTGTGTAACCGGCGCAGGATTGGTCTTGACCAAGGGGGTGCGCCGTCCTATGGTCGCAGGGATAGTGCAGGAACCTTTAATAAACAAGGGCGCGGAATAGCCGCTGCTGACACAGCGATTGCGGAGGATCAGGGTGGGGACCACGCAGCTGGAAACAGTGCCGGAGCCTAAGTACTGGCACCTCAAGACCGTGCTCGGCGAAGCGCTCGACTCGGACTTCGAGGTCGGTGAGATCCTTCCGAACGAGCGTGATCTCGCCGCTCGCTTCGGAGTCGCCCGCGCCACACTCCGGCAGGCGCTCGAACAGCTCGAGCTGGAAGGCCGGTTGCAGCGACGCCGCGGCGTCGGCACGACCGTCGCACCGCCGCGCATGGGCGTCGACGTCTCCACCACCGAGCCCGCCTGGCCCAGCACCGGCCAGGACGCCTGGCAGTCCGTCGACTGCACGACAGTGGTGCCGCCCCAGGCGGTGGCGCGTCTGCTCGAGACGGACACCGGCGAAGAGACGTACACGGTGCGCAGGCTGCGCGTCAGCCGTGGCCAGTCCGTCGCGGCCGAGCTGCTGTATGTGCCGGTCTCGTCCGTGCCAGAGCTCTCGGCGATCGACGCGCCGTCCGGCCCCGCCCGCGCCCGTGGCGTACTGCGTGAACTCCAGCGCCTCGAGCTCGAGGGCCAGGACCGCGCGGTGGAACTGGGCTCGGCGCGCGCCGACGACGCCAAGGAGCTCGACCGGCTGCCGGGCGCGCCCGTCCTGGTCGTCACCACCCGCTACTTCTCCGAGGGCAGGACCGCGGCCGTCTCGGTGGCCACTTACCGGGCCGACACCTGCCGGCTCACCTTCGGGGACTCCGGCGATCTGGAGATCAGCGACCACGAGCAGGAACGCCGCGCTTCCTGAGTCCCGCCTCTGCATACGGCCCGTCGCCCGAGCTCGCGCTCAGCGGCGGGCCGTCACCGTTCCCTCGACGGCGAAGAGCTGCTCCTCCACATGGTCCAGCGCCAGGCGCAGCGCGCCGGTCGCCACGGCCGCCTCGCCGAGCAGTGAGAGCGTCACCCGCGGCGGGCGCAGACAGTAGCGGGACAGCTCGTCGCGCAGTGGATCGAGTACGCCGTCGAGTCCGGCCGCCCAGCCGCCGATCACCACCAGCTCCGGATCGAGCGCCAGCACCAGCGCCGCCACATCGTGCACCAGACGCTGAATGAACCGCTGGACCGCGGCCTGCGCGCGGGAATCGCCCCGCTTGGCCAGAGCGAAGACATCGGCCACGGCCTGCTCGTCGAGGGGATGCAGCGGCTCGTCCGTCGTGGACAGGAGCTTCTCCGGGGTCACTTCGCGGCCCAGCAGATGCAGCGCCCCGATCTCGCCGGCCGCGCCGCCGAAGCCGCGGTGCAGCCGTCCGCCGATCAGCGAACCGGCGCCCGGGCTGAGCCCCGCCAGCACGAAGACGATGTCGTCGGACTCGGTCGCGGCTCCCTTCCAGTGCTCGGCGACCGCGGCGGCATTGGCGTCGTTCTCCACCAGCACCGGACAGCGGAACGACCTGCGCAGCCGCTCGCCCAGCGCCAGGCCGGTCCAGCCCGGCAGCGCGGTCCCCAGCCGTACGGTGCCGTCGGCCTCCACAATGCCCGGGGAACCGACCCCGACCGCGCGCAGACTGCTGCGTGCGACACCGGCACGCCGCAGTACATCGGCGACGACCAGCCGCACCCGTTCCAGCCGTTCGTCCTCGGAGGCCGTCTCGGACACATCCCGGGACCCGGCGCCGATGACGCGCCCGTCCAGACCCGACAGCAGTGCCGCCACCCGGTGCGATCCGATTTCGACGCCCAGCAGATGACCGGCCTCGGCCCGGAACCTGAACCGCCGGGCCGGACGTCCCTGACGGCGCGCGCCACCCTCCTCGAGGACGCTCTCGACGACCAGTCCGGTCTCCATGAGGCCCTCGACGACGCCTTCGACCGTTGGCCGGGAAAGGCCTGTGATGCGGGTCAGATCTGTGAGCGTGGGGGAGTCAGCGCCCCGCAGTGCATGGAGTACCACCGCGGAGTTGATTCGCCGCAGCAGCGACGGATCTCCGCCGGTCAGCCGCCCCACCGTGTGTCCTCCCAGCCCGAGCACGTGTCTGGCCGGATCGTACTCGTTGACAGCAGAGGCGGCGAGTGGTGTACGGGGCGGCTGACTCGCCTCAGAACCGGGCGTGGGCGCTGATGTCGGCGCCGAACTGCTCGATCATCGCGGGTGTCACGGTCGGCCGGCACTGGGCGATGGCCGCCAGATAGTCCTTTGTGCTCGCGCCGAGCGCCCGTTGATCGCCCGTACCTCTGCCGATCGTCTCCAGATCCCGCTCGAACGCGCACTGGGCGGCGATCCGGGCCGCATGCTCGATATCCGCCGGAGTGAACAGGTCGGTCGCCGCCACCAGTACCGTCACATCCACGTCGGACCGGCCGTCCGTGTACCGGGACCAGATCGCCGCCCGCGCCGCCTCGTCCGGGGTGCCGATCGGGATCAGATAGTCGAACCTGCCGGGCCGCAGGAAGGCCGGGTCGAGCGAGCGGATGGAGTTGGTGGCGCACACCAGCAGCCGCTCGTCCCGTTCCCGGAAGCCCGGTATGAGCTTGAGCAGTTCATTGGTCACACCGTGCATCCCGCCGGGCTGTGCGGGCTCCGTGCGGACCGGTGCGATCTCCTCGACCTCGTCGATGAAGACGAGCACCCGCTCGAGCTCCGCGATCCGTGCGAACGCGCTGCGCAGCGCCGCCGCGAGATTGCCCTCGTCGGCCAGCCGGGAAGGCAGCAGTTCCACGAACGGCCAGCCGAGCTTGGAGGCGATGCCCCGGGCGAACGTGGTCTTCCCGGTCCCGGGCGGACCGAACAGCGCGATGGCCCGCGGCGGCCGCACCCCGTGCCGCGCGGCTCGCTCCGGCTCCGCCAGCGGCAGGACGACGCGTCGCTCGATCAGGTCCTTCTCCGCCTCCATGCCGGCCACCTTGGCCCAGAGGTCGTTCGGCAGGAACCGTCCGCCGAGGTCCTCCAGCAGACTGGCAGCGGGGCCGTGCAGCGGCTCCACCTTCTCGAAGTAGGCCACGGCGGGCTGCCGCGTGTAGCCCGCGTTGAGCAGCCCCTCGCCGAGGAGCTCCTCCTCGGGCAGCACATAGGCGATACGGCCCACCCGGGCGGCGACGAGCCGCCGCTCCAGCTCCACCAGGAGTGCGCTGGCCAGTCCCCGGCCGCGCCAGGCCGAGGAAATGGCGATGCGCATCACCCAGGCACGCTCACCGGCCACACAGGCGAGCGCCGCCCCGATGGGGACGCCCTGGTGAACGGCGACGACGGCGGGCTGCCGGGAGGTGAGCGCACCGATGCACTCGGCGAGTGAGAAGACGGACTCCTGGCCGAGTTCGGCCGTGGTGTCGATCAGGTGGACCACTGCCGCGAGATCGCTCTCGCGGTAGTCGTGGATGAGCCAGTTCATCGGTACCGCCCCTCGTTCGTGCTGTTCCGGTGAGGCTAGGGGCGACGATGCGGCGGGTCTTGCGCCACTGTGCACAAACCCGGGCGGGAAACTCGACGTTCCGTCTCTGGCCGGGGCCGCACCCGTTGGTGGCCGGATCCTGCGCCGCGGGCCCGTTGCGGCGGCTGACGGACTGCCAGTTGTCAGTGCCTGCCGGTTTACTGGAGACATGACCACGGCACAGCACCTCGACACGATCGACTTGCTGCGCTCCCGGGGGTTCCCCGCGGAGCCCGGCCCGTCGGACGTCGGCACCGAAGGTCCGGGATTCCATATCGCGGAGCTGAACGGGCATGTCGGACACGGCGCGGACAGCGACGCGGATGGGGAGACGGACGCGGAGCAGCGCGCGGCCGAACACGAGGCCTTGCTGGACGCGCTGACGGAACGCTGGGGCGAGCCCGACTACTTCAGTCTCATCGGTACCGGGTTGCGCGCCGACGCGGACGAGGCTGTGCCGGAACCGTGGCTCCGGCTGAGTGCGCTGCTGTCGTATCTGCATCTGTGGCGGATCGACGACCGCTGGATCGCGATAGGCGCCTCCGAGACACAACTGCTGGCGGTCGTGACCGCGACAGATCCGCGCTAGGGCGCCTCGGCGGCAGACCGCAGCCTGCCGAACTCCTCAGCCATCGTCTGCGCGGTCCAGTGGGCATTGAGCCCGCTCGGGTTCGGCAGCGCCCAGATCCTCGTCTCACCGATCGTGCGCTCCTGCCGCCCGATCTGTGCCTTCCTGTCGCCGAAAGCCGTCCGATAGGCCGTGACGCCGACGACCGCCAGCCACCGCGGCCGCAGCCGCTCCACCTTGGCGGTGAGCAGCCGCCCGCCCTCGCGGAACTCATCGTCGCTCAGCTCGTCGGCGCGCGCCGTGGCCCGCGCGACGACATTGGTGATGCCGAGACGGTGGTCGAGCAGCTTCTCCTGCTCCGCGGGCCTGAACTGATACGGCGTGAACCCCGACAGATGCAGCACGGGCCAGAACCGGTTGCCGGGCCGGGCGAAGTGATGGCCCGTCGCCGCCGTCATCAGGCCGGGGTTGATGCCGCAGAAGAGCACGGAAAGGCCGCCCGCGACCACATCCGGAACGATGCGGTCGCGGGCGGCCTCGAGCTCGTCGGGGGTCAGAGGATCGACCCCGGGGTGTAACCGGCGGCCTCCGGGTGCTGCTTGACGATCTCCTCGATACGGGAGACCACCGCCGCCACTTGATCGCCGGCCGCTCCGGTGAACGAGAGCTTGTCGGCCATCAGCTCGTCCAGCTGCGCGCGGTCCAGCGGGATCCGCTCGTCAGCGGCGAGCTTGTCGAGCAGCTCGTTGCGCTCGGCGCCCTGCTCGCGCATCGCCAGCGCCGAGGCGACCGCGTTCTCCTTGATGGCCTCGTGTGCCACCTCGCGGCCCACCCCGGCCCGCACCGCGGCCATCAGGACCTTGGTCGTGGCGAGGAACGGGAGGTACCGGTCCAGCTCACGGGCGACGACGGCGGGGAACGCGCCGAACTCGTCGAGCACGGTCAGGAACGTCTCCAGCAGCCCGTCGAAGGCGAAGAACGCGTCGGGGAGCGCCACCCGGCGCACCACCGAGCAGGAGACGTCGCCCTCGTTCCACTGGTCGCCCGCCAGCTCGCCCGTCATCGACGCGTAGCCGCGCAGGATGACCATCAGGCCGTTGACGCGCTCGCAGGAGCGGGTGTTCATCTTGTGCGGCATCGCGGAGGAGCCGACCTGGCCGGGCTTGAAGCCCTCGGTGACCAGCTCGTGCCCGGCCATCAGCCGGATCGTCTTCGCGACGGAGGACGGCGCGGCGGCCAGCTGCACCAGTGCGGAGACGACGTCGTAGTCGAGCGAGCGGGGGTAGACCTGGCCGACCGAGGTGAAGGCGTGCGCGAAGCCCAGATGCCCGGCGATGCGCTGCTCCAGCTCCGCGAGCTTCGCGGCGTCCCCGCCCAGCAGGTCGAGCATGTCCTGCGCGGTGCCGACCGGGCCCTTGATGCCGCGCAGCGGGTAGCGGCCGAGCAGGTCCTCGAGCCGTCCGTACGCCACCAGCAGCTCGTCGGCCGCGGTCGCGAAGCGCTTTCCGAGCGTCGTGGCCTGCGCGGCGACATTGTGCGAGCGCCCGGCCATGACCAGCTCGGCGTACTCACCGGCAAGCTTGCCCAGGCGCGCCAGCACCGAGACGGTGCGGTCGCGCATCAGCTCCAGCGAGAGCCGGATCTGCAGCTGCTCGACGTTCTCGGTCAGATCGCGGGAGGTCATGCCCTTGTGGACCTGCTCATGGCCCGCGAGCGCGTTGAACTCCTCGATCCGCGCCTTCACATCGTGGCGGGTGATCTTCTCGCGCTCGGCGATGGACGCCAGGTCGACCTGGTCGAGCACACGCTCGTAGTCGGCGAGCGCGGCCTCGGGCACCTCGATGCCGAGGTCCTTCTGGGCGCGCAGCACCGCGAGCCAGAGCTGACGCTCCAGCTTCACCTTCTGCTCGGGGGACCACAGGACGGCCAGCTCCGCAGAGGCGTAGCGGCCGGCCAGGACATTGGGGATGCGAGGCTTCGCAGACACAGCAGTCACGTAACCAGATTCTACTGGCGGTTTCTGCAGGCCAGCGCCGCGGCCCCGGTTGTAGGTTGCTACGAGAGCGGCGCCTCGTACGGCAGCAGCTCGGGCCGCTTCGCCGGCCGGCCGTCACCCGAGGAGCGCCCTGTCAGCCGCCGCCCGATCCACGGCCCCAAGTACTGGCGCGCGAACCGAAGATCGCCGACCCGCCGCGAGGCCCAGCCGGTCCGCACCACGGGCGGCAGCAGAGCCTGCCAGTCGTCCTCCGCCTCCAGGCCCAGCTTCTGCCAGACGGCCTCGGCGACCCGCCGGTGCCCCTCGGCGGTCAGGTGCAGCCGGTCCACGTCCCACAGCCGCTGATCGCCGAGCACCTCGGACCCGTACAGATCCACCACCAGCGCACCGTGCCGGGCGGCCAGCTCGTCGACGTACGCGAACAGCTCCTCCATGCGGGGGCGGAACCGTTCCATCACCGGCCCGTTGCGGCCGGGGCTGCGCATCAGCACCAGCTGCTTGCAGGACGGCGCGAGCTTCTCCACGGCCTCCTCCAGGAGCCCGTGCACCCGTCCCATGTCGTACGTGGGCCGCAGCGTGTCATTGAGCCCGCCGACCAGCGTGACCACGTCCGCCTGCATCGCGGCCGCCACGTCGACCTGCTCGTCGACGATCTGCCCGATGAGCTTTCCGCGCACGGCGAGATTCGCGTAGCGGAAACCCGGGCCGCGTGCCGCAAGCCGGCCCGCGAGGAGATCCGCCCAGCCACGGTACGAGCCGTCGGGCAACAGGTCGGACATGCCCTCGGTAAAGGAATCGCCTACCGCGACAAAACTGGTGTAGTTGGCATTCATCTCCATGGCGGAGTGATCCTACCGCGCGGTAAGGTCCCCCGGTTCCGTACCAGGAGGGAGCCCCGTGAGTGACGCGCTGCTGAACGCGCTGGCCGAGGCGCTGGCCGACGTTGTGACCACGATCGACACCTGCGACGAGGATGTGCTCGACCCGGACATCGCGGTGAAATGGCTGGAGACGACCGGGTATCTGCTCGACCGGCTCTCGCCCGCCGACCGCCGTGCCCTCTCCGCACTCCTGCGCCGCGCGGCCGCGCGGCAGCCCGACGGGGCCTGGCGGGAGGATCTGCTGCGGATACCCGAGGGATTCGGCCTCGACGACGATCAGCACGAGCTGTACTGCGACGCCGTCGAACAGCTGGCGCGCCGGTTCGTCGAGACCGTACGGGACGTGGACCCCGCCACGCCCGTGCCCAGCTGCCCCGGCTGGACCTTCGCCGACCTCGTCAGGCACCACGGCACCACGCACCGCTGGATGGAACATCTCGTACGGACCCGGGCCGCCGAGCGCGTCTGGTCGCGGGATGTGCCACTCGAGCTTCCCGACGACCCGAAGGCGTACCCGCAGTGGCTGGCCCGCAGCGCCGAGGCCACGCTGCGCACCCTGCGTACCGTCGATCCCGAGACGCCGATGTGGTCCCACGGCGCCGACCAGCGTGTGCGCTTCTTCCCGCGCCGGCTGCACTTCGAGGCCGTCGTCCATCTCGCCGACGCCGAACTGGCCCTGGGTCTCGAACCCCGCATCCCGGCGGGCACGGCGGCCGACGGCATAGAAGAGTTCCTGGAGAATCTGCCGTACTTCTCCTGGCTCGCCGGGCCCGTCGGGGTCCTGGCGGACGGCTCGGTCCGGCTGTCGGCCACGGACACCGGCGCCAGCTGGACGATCACCTTCGGGCAGGCCGGTTTCGGCTGGACGAAGAGGGCGGGGGAGGCCGCCGTCGGCGTCGAGGCGGCGGCGGGCGATCTTCTGCTGCTCGTATACGGGCGCCTCCGCGCCGACGACGAGCGTTTCGGTGTCCTGGGCGATCGAGCGGTTCTGGACGCCTGGCTGGGCGCGACCGCGCTCTAGATCTGACGCGAGGGCTGTCGGTACGGTGCGTTCCGCAGTATGTCCAGAGCATGTTCACTGCTGACTTCTGGAAGGCCACGGCGGAACGCGCCGTCCGCACCTTCGCCCAGTCCCTTGTCGCCGTCCTGACGGCCGGTGCGACGAACCTCTTCGACGTCGACTGGCTCGCCGCTCTCGCCACCGCGGGCCTGGCCACCCTCCTCGCTGTCCTCACCGCGATCGGCGCCGCCTCAGCAGGACGGCCCGGCCCGGGTCTCACCGAGACCACGGAGCGGGCCGTCAAGGCCACAGAGGCGCGCTAGCGAGGCCGGCCGACCAGCTCGCGCAGTACGTCCTCCATCGTCACCAGCCCCACGGGTGTGCCGTTGTCGTCCACGACGGCGGCCAGGTGGGTACGGCTGCGCCGCATCGCGGTCAGCACATCGTCGAGCGGCGTCGTCGCCCGCACCCGCGCGATCGGACGCATCGCCGTGACCGGAAACGGCTGGTCGCGCGGAGTCGCGTCCAGCGCGTCCTTCACATGGAGATAGCCGAGGATCCGGCTGTTCGAGTCCACCACAGGGAAACGGGAGAACCCGGACTCCGCTGCCAGCCGCTCCAACTGCTCGGGCGTGGTCCCGACCCGGGCGTACACCACCCGCTCCACCGGTACCACGACGTCCCGCACCGGCCTGCGTCCCAGCTCCAGCGCATCGCGCAGCCGTTCGGCCGAGCGGTCGTCGAGCAGCCCGGCATCGCCGGCGTCGCGCACCAGCCGTGCCAGCTCGGCGTCCGAGTAGGTGGCGGCCACCTCGCCCTTCGCCTCGACCCGCAGCAGCTTCAGCAGACCGTTGGCGAAGGCGTTGATGGTGAAGATCACCGGACGCAGTGTCCGGGCCAGCGTGACCAGCGGCGGGCCGAGCAGCAGCGCGGACCGCGTGGGCTCGGCCAGTGCGATGTTCTTCGGCACCATCTCGCCCAGGAGCATGTGCAGATACGTCGCCACGGTCAGCGCGATCACGAACGAGATGGGGTGGACCAGGCCGTGCGGCACACCCACCGCGTTGAACACCGGCTCCAGCAGATTCGCGATGGCGGGCTCGGCGACGATGCCGAGCACCAGGGTGCAGAGCGTGATGCCGAGCTGGGCCGCCGCCAGCAGCGCCGAGACATGCTCCAGGCCCCAGATGACGCTGCGCGCCCGCCGGTCCCCGGTCTCCGCCGCCGGCTCGATCTGGCTGCGGCGCACCGAGATCAGGGCGAACTCGGCGCCGACGAAGAAGGCGTTGACCACCAGGGTCAGCAGGCCGATGAGGAGTTGGATCGCGGTCATCGTCCGGCCTCCTCGGTCTCGTCGGCCGTCGGGAGCGGCGCGTGCAGCAGCACGCGTGCTGCCCGCCGCCCGGAGGCGTCGACGACGTCGAGCCGCCAGCCCTCCAGATCGATCCGGTCGCCCTCGGCGGGGATGCGCCCCAGCTCGGTGGCGATCAGACCGGCGAGCGTCTCGTACGGTCCTTCCGGCACCCGGAGTCCGATCCGCTCCAGCTGGTCGGTCCGGGCCGCTCCGTCCGCCGACCAGAGGGAGCGTCCGTCCGCGTCCTCGCCCGCCGGAACCAGGTCCGGAGTCTCGTGCGGATCGTGTTCGTCGCGCACCTCGCCGACGACCTCCTCCACGATGTCCTCCAGCGTCACGACACCGGCCGTACCGCCGTACTCGTCGATGACGACGGCCATCGTGTTCTTGCCGGAAAGCCGGTCCAGCAGCCGGTCCACCGTCAGCGTCTCGGGCACCAGCAGCGGCTCGCGCATCAGCTTGGAGACCGGGTGACGCGGACGGCGTTCGGCCGGCACCACAAGGACGTCCTTGATGTGCGCTATGCCGACGACGGTGTCCAGGTTGCCCCGGTAGACCGGGAAGCGGGACAGCCCGGTCGCGCGCGTGGCGTTGGCGACGTCCTCGGCGGTGGCCTGCACTTCGAGGGCCGTGACCTGGACCCTGGGGGTCATCACGTTCTCGGCGGTCAGCTCGGCCAGCTTGAGGGTGCGTACGAACAGCTCGGCGGTGTCCGCCTCCAGCGCGCCCTCCTTCGCGGAGTGGCGGGCCAGGGCGACCAGTTCCTGCGGGCTGCGGGCGGAGGCCAGCTCTTCGGTCGGCTCCATGCCGAGCCGGCGCAGGATGCGGTTGGCGGTGTTGTTGAGATGGCTGATGAAGGGCTTGAAGGCGGCGGTGAAGACTCGCTGCGGAGGGGCCACCACCTTCGCGACGGCGAGCGGCGACGAGATGGCCCAGTTCTTCGGGACCAGCTCGCCGACGACCATCAGTACGACGGTGGACAGCGCGGTACCGATGACCAGGGCCGCCGACGAGGCCACGGAGGGGGAGACGCCGAGTGCCTCCAGCGGTCCGCGGATCAGCTTGGCGATCGACGGCTCGGAGAGCATGCCGACGACCAGGTTGGTCACGGTGATGCCGAGCTGGGCCCCGGAGAGCTGGAAGGTGAGGCTGCGTACGGCCTTGAGCGCGCTCGCCGCCCCGCGCTCGCCGCGCTCGGCGGCCCGTTCGAGGTCGCCGCGTTCGACCGTGGTGAGGGAGAACTCCGCCGCGACGAAGGCTCCGCAGGCGACCGAGAGCAGTACCGCCACGAGGAGCAAGAGCACTTCGGTCATCGGTTCACCTCCGTCCCATGATCGGGCAGGGGCAGGAGGAATGCGCGATGTCGGCTACTGGGAGGCTCGCCCATGGACGGACGCTCACACCTTTCGTACGGGGTGAATGGTTCACCCATGGTAAAGGACCGGCAAAGTGGGTCGGTGGGGCGGCGGCCGCCTACGCGAACGGCTTCACCCAGCGGCGCCAGTGGTCCTCGCGGTGGTAGCCGGCCGCGGCCCACGCACCTTGGGCCCGCTCGTTCGCCTCCAGCACCATGGCGTCGCCGCGCCTGCCGCCCACGGCCAGAAAACGCTTCTCGGCCGCTTCGAGCAGTGCCGTCGAGATCCCCCGGCGGCGGTGGGAGGGCAGTACGGCCAGCCGGTACAGCGAACAGCGCCAGCCGTCGTACCCGGCGATCACCGAGCCGACCACCACGCCGTCGGACTCGGCGAGGATCAGCGCCTCCGGGTCACGCTCGATGAGCCGGGTGACCCCGTCCACGTCGTCCGTGATGCTCGTGCCCTCCGCCGCTTCCTTCCAGAAGGCGAGGACGGTCTCCGCCTCGTCCGTCGCCGCGGTGCGTATATACAGGTCGGTCATGATCCGGAGCCAAGCACGGCCGGGGTGGGCCTGTCACCGACTTTCAGCGTTCGAGACACCCCGCGCGATGCCGCCGGTCAGATGCCGCGGGTCACCCTCCCGCAGCTGTCTATTCGTGCGCGATGGCGGCCAGCACATTCATCCGCGAGGCGCGCAGAGCCGGCAGTACCGCCGCCGCGAGCCCGACCACCACCGAGCCGATCACGACCGCGACGATCGTGCCCCACGGCACGGCGAACGCCTTCAGCCCTTCCAGTGCCAGCACTTGCTGCACCGCCACGCCCCACACCATGCCCAGCGCCAGCCCGAGCAGTGCTCCGAAGACCGCGATCACGACGGACTCCAGCCGGATCATGCGTCGCAGCTGGACCCGGGAGAGCCCGATGGCGCGCAGCAGCCCGATCTCGCGGGTCCGCTCCACCACCGACAGAGCAAGGGTGTTGACCACACCCAGCACCGCGATGACGATCGCCAGACCCAGCAGCGCGTACACCAGATAGAGCATCACGGCGATCTGCTGCCGGATCAGTTCCTTGTAGTCGGCCTGATCTCTGACCTGCACCTGCGGATAGCGGTCGAGCGCCGTTTCCAGGCCCTTGCGCAGCTCCTTCACATCGCTGCCGCTCGCGGCGTTGACGTACAGCGCGGCGTCCTGCCCGCCCGGCAGATACCTCTCCACGGTGGAGAGCCCCATGAACAGGCCGCCCTCCATCCCGGGGCCGCCGCTCTGGTCCATGGCGGTGAGCGCTCCGACCGTCAGCCGGGCCTTCTGCCCGCCGGGGAACTCGGCCGGCAGTACGGAGCCGATCCGCACCGTGTGGTCCGCCGCGTACTTCCGGTCCATGGCGATGCTGTCCGGCGCCAGCGCCGCCGCCGTGTCCCCGCTCGCGTAGGTGATCCTGGCAGCCTCGTCCAGCTGCGGGTCGTAGCCCGAAGCCGTCGACTCCACCCGCTTCCCGTCCGGAAGGTTGAGCGCGACCGGCGCGAAGCGCTGCCGCACGACTGTGCCCGCGCTCTCGACGCCCTGCACCTTTTCCGTGATCTCTTGCGGAAACGGCATGAAGTTGCTGTTCTGTACGACGAAGTCGGCACCCAGCGTCTTGTCGATCTGGTCGTCGAAGGACTTGGTCATCGAGGCGCTGGCGATCGAGAGCCCGCCCACCAGCGCCAGGCCCACCATCAGCGCGGCGGCGGTGGCGCCGGTGCGCCGCGGATTGCGCAGCGCGTTGCGCTGGCTCATCCGGCCGACCGATCCGAAGATCTTGGGGAACGCCCCGCCCAGCACCCGGATCACCGGCCGTACCAGCAGCGGCCCCGCCACCACCGTGGCGATCAGGGTCAGCACCACGCCGAGACCCAGCAGCGAGGACGCGGTGGCGGTCCTCTCGCTCACCGCGCATCCGGCGAGCGCGGCCGCGCCCGCCGCGGCTACCACCGCCCCCACGATCGCACGGACCCTCAACGGCCGCCCCACACCGGCGACTTCGGCATCCGCGAGCGCGGCCATCGGGGAGACCCGGGCCGCTCGCCGGGCCGGCAGATACGCGGCCACGAAGGTGACACCCACGCCGACCGCGTACGCGGTCACCGGCGTTCCCACGCCGACCACCATCTCGGCGGCGCTCAGGTTCATCCCGAGCAGACCCATCAGCTCGATCAGCCCGGCCGCGAGCCCGATCCCGGCGGCCAGCCCGAGCGTCGAGCCGACCAGGCCGAGCAGCAGCGCCTCGGTGAGGACCGACCTGCGCACCTGGCGGCGGTCGGCGCCGAGCGCACGCAGCAGACCCAGCTCACGGGTGCGCTGCGCGATCAGCATGGAGAAGGTGTTGACGATCAGGAAGATGCCGACGAGGACCGCGACACCGGCGAAGCCGAGCATCACCCACTTGATGACATCGAGGAATCCGCCGAGTTGGGCGGCGGCCGACTTGGCCTGCTCGTCGGCGGTCTTGAGCTCGTACGCATCACCAAGCTCGGCGGCGATCCGCTGCTTGAGCGTCGCGTCGCTCACGCCCTCCTCAGCGTCCACCGAGATCGAGGAGGCCACGCCGGGCCGGCCCAGCAACTTGGTCTGGGCCGTAGGAGTGTCCAGGAAGACCAGCGCGGCACCGGGGTTGGTGGTGGTGAACGTCGCGATGCCGACGATCTCGACCTTGAACGAGCCGGGCTGTGCGAGCACGGTGAGCGTGTCCCCGATGCGCACCTTCTTCTTGTCGGCGGTGTCCTTGTCGAGCAGCGCCTCGCCAGGCCCCTTCGGTTCGCGCCCGCTGGTCAGCTTCACCGGACTGCGTTCGGTGACATACCAGTTGGTGGCGATGGTGGGTGCGCCGGTCGTCGGCCCGACCGCCTTGTTCGTGGAGTCGACGACGGTGATGTTCTCCACGGCCGCGTCGACGTGGGTGGCCTTGACCCCGTCGACCGAGCCGATACGGTCCGCGAGACCGGCCGGGACCGTCCGTACGACTCCGGTCGGCAGACGCTCGTCGATGCCCTCCTTCGCCGCGACGGTCACATCCGCCGATGTGGACGCGAAGAGCCGGTCGAAGGTGCGGGAGACGGTGTCCGAGAAGATCAGGCTGCCGCTGACGAAGGCCACCGACAGGAGCACCGCCAGCGCCGACAGCAGCAGCCGTCCCTTGTGCGCGAAGAAACTCCGCAGCGTCGCCTTCAGCATCGTGGCCTCAGCTCTTGCGCGGGGCGTCGGAGCCCGGGGTCTGGGGCGATGCCCCGGAGAAGAGGCGCATGCGCTCCAGCACGGCCTCGGCGGTCGGGTCCGGCATGACATCCACGATCCGTCCGTCCGCGAGGAACAGCACCACATCCGAATGGGCGGCCGCGCCGGGGTCGTGCGTCACCATCACCACTGTCTGCTCCAGCCGGTCGACGGCCTCGCGCAGGAAGGCGAGCACCTCCGCGCCCGCGCGCGAGTCGAGATTGCCGGTCGGTTCGTCGGCGAAGATCAGCTCGGGGCGGGAGGCGAGCGCACGGGCACAGGCGACCCGCTGCTGCTGCCCGCCGGAGAGCTCGGCCGGCCGGTGTTCGAGCCGGTCCCGCAGCCCGAGGGTGTCGATGACCTGATCCACCCACTGTCGATCAGGTTTACGGCCGGCGATGTCCATGGGGAGCGTGATGTTCTCAGCGGCGGTGAGTGTGGGCAGCAGATTGAACGCCTGGAACATAAAGCCGATCCGGTCCCTGCGCAGCCGGGTGAGCTCACGCTCCTTCAGGCCGGTGATCTCCGTGTCGCCCAGCCAGACCTGGCCGGCGGAGACGGTGTCGAGGCCGGCGAGGCAGTGCATCAGCGTGGACTTCCCCGAGCCGGACGGGCCCATGACCGCGGTGAACCGGCCGCGCGCGATGTCGACATCGACCGCGTCCAGGGCGCGCACGGTCGTCTCGCCCGTGCCGTACGCCTTGGTCAGGGCACGCGCCCGGGCGGCGAGCGGCACATCCGCGGCGTGGTCGTGGGTGGGTGCAGTGGCAGGTGTGGACAAGGCTGCCTCCCGGGTCGTGGCCGCTCCAACTCCCGTACAGGAGGCGAGAGTAGAGGGGGTGTGCGGGTGTCGGTATCCCCCGGAGGTTCGGTCCTCGGGGTCCATGTAAGGGGCACTTGACGGACCCCTTGCCGGTGCTAGCGTTCTGGCGCTAGCGTGATGGTGTGGCGAAGACTCAGTTGAATGTACGCGTGGACGAGACCACCGCCGAGGCAGCGCGCCAGCGGGCCCTTCAGCGCGGGATGAGCGTGAACCGCTACATCGAGGAACTCGTCAAGCAGGACGCGGGTGAGGTGGGACGTACCTTTGTCGAGGCGGCGTCCGACTTCATGAAGCAGTACGAGTCCGTGTTCGCGGAGGAGTTCGGCGAGTTCGGCGCGGGTGACGGCGCGGGCAAGGACAAGGACACAGGCACCGGCCGCGCAGGCAAGCGTTGAACCTCTCGATCGACCTCGCCTGGCTGCTCATGGTCGCCGAGCACAAGACCCCCGGCGATCCACAGGTCACCGACTGGGGCGCGCTCGTCGCCGCCGTCAGCCGTCATGAGGCGGAGATATTCGGCATCGCCGTCTACAGCGACCCGTATGCCAGGGCCGCCGCGCTGCTCCAGCTGCTGCTCCATGTGCCCGCGCTCGAGCACTCCAACGCCATGTTCGCCTCGGCCGTCGCCTACGGCTATCTCGTCGCCAGCGGGCTGAAGGTGGTCACCTCGCCCGTGCAGGTGCGAGACCTGGCACGGCTGGTCAAGCAGGGCAAGGCGGACGTCAGGGCCATCGCCGACGAGCTGCGGCAGTGGCGCGGGTGAGTGCCTGGCCAGGCCTGGCTCAATCACCGACGGGCCGCCGTGCCACGCCGAGGACGCAGGAGGACGCGGGCGTCCTCGGCCCCTTCTCCGGCACCCGCAGCCTGCGGTACATCCCGAGATCGAAGCCGGCGGCCTCGATCTCGGCGATGGTGTCCCGCGCGGTGTGACAGCCGCCGAAGAGCAGCGGCCAGACCGTACGGTCCAGGACGCGCTGGGTCTTCGCCATGGTCCGGCCATCGGCCAGCCCGTGCTCGAAGAACCGCAGTTCACCGCCGGGCCGCAGGACTCGTCTGATCTCGGAGAGCGCCCGCCGCACATCCCGTACGGAGCACAGCACCAGGGACACCACGGCCGCGTCGAACGCCTCGCTCTTGACCGGCAGCGCCTCGGCCGCGCCCGGCACCACGTCCACCGGGACATCGGAGCGCTGCGCGGCGTCCACCGCCAACTTCCGCAGGGTGCGCTCGGGTTCGATCGCCACCACCTCGGAGACCGCCGACGGATAGTGCGCGAAGTTCAGACCGTTGCCCGCGCCGATCTCGATCACCCGGCCCGAGAGACCGGACAGCAGCTCATGGCGGTAGGTCGCGATTCCCGCTCTGACGTCCGCCGGCCCACTGAATTTGGCGTAGACGCGCGAGAAGACGGGATGGTGGACGGCGTCCCGGGGCACTTTGGTGCTGCGCACAGGCATCGCGGGCCTCCTTGGGACGGACGAGCCGGTCACACCGCCATTCTCCCCCCGTACGGCGCCAGTCAGCCGCTCGAGCCGCCGACGAAACAGAACTCGTTTCCCTCCGGGTCCCGCAGAACCTGGAACCGTCCCTGGTCGTCGGTCACGACCGCCCCCACCCGTACGGCGCCGAGCCGTACCGCCTCGACGGCCGCGGCGTCGACGTCGCCCGCGTCGAGATCCAGGTGAAGCCGGTTCTTGACGGACTTGCCCTCGGGTACGCGCTGGAAGGCGACCCGTACGAAACCGGGCGGTTCGATGTACGACCAGTCGGCGCTGCGGTCCACCGGTTCGCCGCCCAGGAGCTCCGGCCAGAAGCGGACAAGCCGTACGGGGTCGTGGCAGTCGAAGACGATCTCGTCGATCCGTGCGCGCATGGGGTCAGCGTACGGCGGCGGTGAACGCGTCGGCGTTCCAGTCGCCGCCGAGCGTGGGCGCGAGCCAACTGGCGGCGCGCGCCCGGAACTCGGCCGGAGCCAGCGCTGCGGCCCCTTGCGGCACGGCCCCGAGGAGCGGCGCCCCGGCTGCCCCGGGCAGCTCCGCGAGATTGCATCGCGCGGCCAGATCCGGCTCGGCGGGCCAGCTGCCGACGACCACCCCGAGCTGCTCCAACTCCCGTGCGCGCAGGGCCTCCCCGGTCAGCGTGGTGGTATTGAGCGTCCCCAGCCCGGCGGGTACGACGACCAGCAGCGGCGCCCGGAGCAGCCCCGCGACATCGGCGAGCGTCGCCCCCTCCTCGTCGAGCCGCACGAGCAGGCCGCCGGCCCCTTCGAGCAGGACCAGGTCGTGCTCCGTGGTCAGCTTCTCCACGACCTGGACGATGTCCCGCGGCCGGACGGCGTCCATCCCGGCGCGCAGCGCGGCGGTCGCGGGAGCAAGAGGCTCGGGATACCGCGCGATCTCAACCCCGCTGACACGCCCGGCGAGCCGCACCACCTCGTCCACGTCGCCCGCCTCGCCGGGAGCCACCCCGGTCTGCGCGGGTTTCACCACGGCCACGGACGCGCCTCGCCCCCGCGCGACCGCGGCAACGGCGGCGGTGACGACGGTTTTACCGATCTCGGTCCCGGTCCCGGTGACGACGATGACTGCCATTGCTACGCCTCTGTCTCTCTGTTCACCTGCACGCCCTGCGGCTCGGGCCCCGCGCCGCGCCCGGGGCGGAGCCCCGGCTCCGGTCAGCCCGCGGACGCCGCCGCGGTCACGGCCCGGCAGACGCGGGCCAAGTCCTCGTCCCCCGTCACATACGGCGGCATCACATAGACGAGGTCCCGGAACGGCCGCAGCCACACGCCCTCCCGTACCGCCGCCTCCGTCGCCGCCTCCATGTCCACCTCGTGGTCCAGCTGAACGACACCGATCGCGCCCAGCACACGCACTTCCTTCACGCCCGGCAGCGCCTCGACCCCGGCCAGCCCGTCCCGCAGGCCCGCCTCAAGCCGTTTGACCTCCTGCTGCCAGTCCTGGCCGAGCAACAGGTCGATCGACGCGCACGCGACCGCCGAAGCCAGCGGGTTCCCCATGAACGTCGGGCCGTGTGCCAGGACCGGGACCTCGCCGCGCGAGATGCCCTCGGCCACCCGTGCGGTGCACAGCGTGGCCGCCATCGTGAGGTAGCCGCCGGTCAGCGACTTGCCCAGGCACATCACATCCGGCGAGACACCGGCGTGCTCCGCCGCGAAGAGCGCACCCGTACGTCCGAACCCGGTCGCGATCTCGTCGAAGATCAGCAGCACTCCGTGCTCGTCGCAGGCCTCCCGCAGCACCCTGAGATACTCGGAGGAGTGGAACCGCATCCCGCCGGCGCCCTGCACCACCGGCTCCACGATCACCGCGGCGAGTTCGTCCGCGTGCCGCGCGACAAGCTCCCGAAGGCCCGCCGCGTACGACTCCTCGAACTCCGCCGGCGGCGCCTCCGCGAAGATCTGGCGCGGCAGCACCCCCGACCACAGCCCGTGCATCCCACCCTCGGGGTCGCACACGGACATCGGCTGCCAGGTGTCCCCGTGGTAGCCGCCGCGCCAGGTCAGCAGCCGCTGCTTGGCCGGACGGCCCACCGAGCGCCAGTACTGCAGACACATCTTGACCGCGACCTCGACCGACACGGAGCCCGAGTCGCAGAGGAAGACATGCCGCAGCGGCTCGGGCGTGATCTCGACCAGCCGGGTGGCCAGCCGCACGGCGGGCTCATGGGTGAGCCCGCCGAACATCACATGACTCATCCGCTCCAGCTGGCCGTGCGCCGCCTCGTTGAGGACCGGGTGGTTGTAGCCGTGGATCGCCGACCACCAGGACGACATGCCGTCGATCAACTCGCGCTGCCCGTGCACCGGTTCGGCCAGCCGCAGCCGTACGCCGGACGCGGACTCCACGATCAACGGGTCCGTGCGGCCCGGCATGGGGCCGTACGGATGCCAGACATGGGCCCGGTCCAGCGCCAGCAGCTCGCGGGGGCCGTAACCGGACTCAGGCATTGGGCGCGAGATCCGTACCGGCGCCCCGGCGGCGTACCGCCACCAGGTCCGTACGCGCTGCCGGGACCTCGGACGAGGTCTCCGCCGGAGTCTCGGCGGCAGCAGCGTCACCGCCACCGCACACCGACGCGCAGCCCCCGCCCCGGTGCTCGGGCAGCGTCGTCGTGTCCGTGCCCTCCACCTCGAAGCCCGCGTCCACGATCATGTCGAGGTCGGCCTTGCCCGCCTGGCCCTCGCTGGTCAGATAGTCGCCGAGGAAGATCGAGTTGACCAGGTTCAGCGCGAGGGGCTGCATCGAGCGCAGATGCACCTCGCGGCCGCCCGCGAGCCGTACCTCGACGTCGGGGCAGACGAACCGCGTCATCGCGAGAATCCGCAGGCAGCGTTGCGGGGTGAGATTCCACTCCTTGGCCAGCGGCGTGCCCTCGAAGGGGATCAGGAAGTTCACCGGCACCGAGTCCGGGTCGAGCTCGCGGAGCGAGAAGACGACGTCGACCAGGTCCGCGTCGCTCTCACCCATGCCCGCGATCAGCCCGGAGCACGCGGAGAGACCCGCGGCCTGCGCCTGGTGCACCGTGTCCACCCGGTCGGCGTAGGTGTGGGTGGTGGTGATGTCCCCGTATGTCCCCTCGGACGTATTGAGGTTGTGGTTGTACGCGTCGGCGCCCGCGTCCCGCAGCCGCTCCGCCTGCCCGTCGGAGAGCAGTCCGAGACAGGCACAGACCTCGACGCCCTCGTTCTGCTCCTTGATCGCCTCGATGGTCTTCGAGACCCGGTCGACATCCCGGTCCGTCGGGCCACGGCCGCTCGCGACCAGGCAGACCCGCTTCGCACCCCCGGCCACGCCGGCGGCCGCCGCCTGCGAGGCCTCATCGGGCTTCAGCCAGGTGTACTTGAGGATCTCCGCCTTGGACCCGAGCCGCTGGGAGCAGTACGAGCAGTCCTCGGGGCACAGTCCCGACTTCAGATTGACGAGATAGTTCAGCTTCACCCGCCGTCCGAACCACTGTCGGCGCACCTTGCCGGCCGCGGCCACCACTTCGAGCAGATCGTCGTCGGAGGTCGCCAGCACGGCGAGCGCTTCTTCACGGGTCGGCAGCTCGCGCCGCAACCCCTTCTCCACCAGCGTGTTCAGCAGGTCCATGGTCCAGATCCTGACGTATGGCACATGCCGCGGCCAAGGAGGAACTCCACAACAGAGCATGTTTGAGGTGTGTGCATGGCCACATCCGTTCCTCGAGCCGGTCCGGCTAGGGTCTGTGCGCTGCCTACAAAAGGACCGGACCACCATGCCCCAGGATCCTTTCGAGTGGATCGACGACGAGTCGCGCCGCCGTGAGCGCGCCGGCCTCGTGCGTACGCTCCGGCCGCGCGCCGCGGACTCCGAGCTGCTGGATCTCGCCAGCAATGACTATCTGGGCCTGACCCGCCGCCCGGAGGTCACCGAGGCGGCAGCCGAGGCGGCCCGCCGCTGGGGCGCGGGGGCCACCGGCTCCCGGCTTGTCACGGGCAGTACCGCCCTCCACGCCGAGCTCGAGCGGGAACTGGCCGCCTTCTGCGGATTCGAGGCCGCCCTCGTCCTGTCGTCCGGGTATGCCGCCAACCTCGCCGCCGTGACCGCGCTGAGCGGCCGCGGCTCACTGATCGTCTCCGACGCGGGCAATCACGCCTCGATCGTCGACGGCTGCCGGCTTTCGCGCGCGGAGACCGCGGTTGTCACGCACGCCGATGTCGATGCCGTACGCAAGACACTCGACGCGCACTCCGGGCAGCGGGCCCTCGCGGTCACCGACTCGGTCTTCTCGGTGGACGGCGACGCCGCGCCCCTGCCCGGCCTCGCCGACGCCTGCCGCGAGCACGGCGCCGCGCTGCTCGTCGACGACGCGCACGGTCTCGGTGTACTCGGCGATGGCGGCCGCGGAGCGCTGGACGCCGCGGGCATCGCGGGTCACGACGGCGTCGTCGCCACGCTGACCCTGTCCAAATCCCTCGGCAGCCAGGGCGGAGCGGTCCTCGGCCCGGCGCGGGTCATCGACCACCTGGTCAACACCGCGCGCACCTTTATCTTCGACACGGGCCTGGCTCCCGCCGCGGCGGGAGCCGCCCTGGCGAGCCTGCGGCTGCTGGGCCGCGAGCCCGAGCTGGCCGGCCGGGCCCGCGCGGTCGCCGGGATGCTTCACCGCAGGCTGACGGAGGCCGGTCTGACCGCCGCACGTCCGGACGCGGCCGTGGTCTCCGTGCGGGCGCCGTCACCGGAGGCCGCTCTGCGCTGGGCCGCCGACTGCCGTACCGCCGGACTTGTCGTGGGCTGCTTCCGGCCGCCGTCGGTGCCCGACGGCATCTCCCGGATCAGGCTCACGGCACGGGCGGATCTGACGGATCAGCAGGTCGAGTCGGCGATCGCCACGATCACCGGGACCGCGCCGGTCAGTTGACGCTCCCTTCGTGGAGCGCGCCGAGGAAGCGCGACCAGGCCGCCGGGGAGAAGCGCAGCGCTTGACGCGCGATGTTCTTCGAGTCCCGTACGGCGAGAGTGTCGTCGGGCAGCCGGGCCGCCTCGACGCAGTTGTTCATTCCCGTGCTGCGGCTGCTGCGCCGCCACGTTGAGCCGTCCTGTGCGAGGCAGTCGGACATGGGGGGTGCCTCCCTACGAGCCGTCACTGATCCGGGCGATGAGATCCAATGAGTCCTCGGGTGCAAGGGCCCGCGCCTGCATCGCGTGGAAGGCGGCGCAGTACACCTCGAGGTCTTCCTTCCGCTCGAGGTAGAGGCTACTCGTCAAGTGGTCGAGAACAACCACGTCCAGATCAGAAGTGTTCGGAAAAGAGAAAATAACGAAAGGGCCCGTGAGGCCGGCATAGCCGCCGACCGAGAACGGCAGTACCTGCAGCCGCACATGGGGCAGTTGTGCCGTCTCCGCCAGCCCTCGTAATTGTTCGCGCATCACCCGCCGGCCCCCCACCTCGCGCCGTAGCACCGCCTCGTCGAGCACCGCGCTCAGCTCCAACGGCTTCTCCGCGCGGAGTACCGACTGGCGGGTCAGCCTCACCTCCACCAGCGAGTTCACCGTCGTGGCGGGCAGATCCGCCAGCGCTGCCCGGGTCACCGCGCGCGCATAGTCAGGGGTCTGCAGCAGCCCGGGCACCACCGAGGTCTCCAGCGTCCGTGCGGCGCAGGCCTGGTCCTCCAAACTGATGAAGTCCCGGTACTCGGGCGGGAGCAGCCCGCGGTACGCATGCCACCAGCCGCTGCCCATGCCGTCGGCCGCACCAGCCAAGGTCTCGAGCAGCGTGCGCAGTTGAGGGTCAGCCACTGTGTACACATCCAGCAGCAGGGTCACATCCGACGCCTTGACCCCGCTGATACCGGTCTCGATCCGGCTCACCTTCGACTGGTGCCAGCCGGCGAGCCGTGCGGCGTCCCGGCTGGTGAGGCCCGCGGCCAGGCGCAGCCTCCGCAACTCCTCGCCGAGCTTGCGGCGGCGTACCGCGGGACCGTGCTGCATCGCCCGCTCCTTCCCGTCCTTCCGGCTTGCTGTCCTTCCGGCTGTACTTCCGTCGCACTGACCTTCCGGCCGGGACCAAAGTGCGAGTCTCTGCCCAAATACGGTCTCGCGTAGCAGAGTTCACTGCTTCGAGCGACAGATATATGCATATCTTGGTGGATCGCCGCCCTCGACGGCACGATCAGTGGCACTCTGGCGCGAAGCGCAATCCGTGGCCGCCCTCGCATTTCATCCGCTACGAGTCGGAGCCGGCCCGGTGGGAAAGGGACAGCGTCGCCATGGCAGACCATCAGGAAGCCTCCGTCACCCTGCCGAGCGATCCAGCCTCGGTCTCCGCCGCCCGGAAATACGCCACAGACGTCATCGCCGAATGGGGTCTGCCCATCGAGACCGAGGCCGTCGACACGGTGCGGCTGATCGTGTCCGAACTCGCCACCAATGCCGTCCAGCACACCTTCGGCCAGTCGCCGACCTTCACCGTGGACCTCCGTCTCGATCGGGACGAGCAGCTTCGCATCGGCGTCACCGACAGCCACCCGCGCTGGCCGCAGCGGCTGCCCGCAGCCGTACGCCAGGACAACGGCCGCGGCATGGTGATCATCCGCAGTCTGACCGCCGAGTGCGGTGGAGAGCTCTCCGTCGCACCGACCCCCGAGGGCGGCAAGACCGTGTGGATCGCCCTGCCGTGGATCGTCCCGGTCCAGAACTGACCACCGCTGTCCGGTCGTCAGCTCCCCGCGCGGCCGAACGCGCCGCGCAGCAGGGCCCGCAGCGAATCGGCCGCCGGGGACGATTCCTCGCCCCGGTGCGCGACCGAGATCGTTCGTCGGAAGTCCGCCGGTTCCAACTGCCGTACACCGAGCGGCGTAGCGGCCATCGCGGCGACCATCTCCGGCACCACCGCCACGCCGAGCCCCGCACTGACCAGTGCGCACACCAGCGCATAGCCGGGTGACTCGACCACCACAGCGGGAGTCGCCCCGGCCCGCGCCAACGCTCCTTCCACGCCCTTGCGCGGCGGATGCGAGGGTGCGCTGCTGATCAGCGGCTGTCCTGCGAGATCGGCCACCGGCAGCCTGCTCGAGCCGCCCGCCAGCGCATGACCGGGCGCCGTCACCAGCACCAACTCCTCCACGAGCAGTGGTTCCAGAACCACCCCCGACGGCGGTGGAGCCGGCTCGGCCGGTTCGTACGCATGCGTCAGCGCAAGATCGACCTCGCCGGCCGCCACCGCCAGGACGCCGCCCGGCGGCTCGTACTCCGCGACGGTCAGTTCCACATCCGGATGGGCCCGGCGGAAGGCGCTCAGAACCGGCGGCAGCAGATGGATGCCGACCGTGGTGAAGGTGCCGACGCGCAGGCGTCCGCCGGAGAGACCGGCCAGCCGCGCCAGCTCGTGCCGTGCTCGGTCCATCTCGTCCAGCACTCGGCGGGCCCGTGCTGCCAGCAGCTCGCCCGCGGCCGTCAATCGTGCCCCGCGATGGTGCCGCACCAGCAGGGTCGCCCCCGCCTCCCGCTCCAGCTTGGCCAGCTGCTGGGAGAGCGCGGGTGCGGTGTAGCCCAGTCGGGCGGCGGCGCGGGTGATCGAACCGGCCTCCGCGACCGCCACCAGCGCCGCCAGCCGCGTCGGGTCGTACATGCCACCTCTTAAGCATTGCTTTAGGCAGACCATGAAGATTGCAAGTACACGTTAAGGCCTGTGCGGGTCCAGGATGGCGGGCATGGACGCACAACTGGTTGCTTTCACCGGGGTCGCCGCGGGCATGGTCGCCATGCCGGGCGCGGATTTCACCGTCGTCGTACGCAACGCCCTCGCCTCCCGGCGTGCGGGTGTGGCCTGCGCCGTCGGTGTCGCGGGGGGACTGCTGGTGCACACCGCGCTGGCGGTCGCGGGACTCGCGGCTGTGCTGGTCGCCGTGCCGGTGCTGTACCGGACGCTGCAGATCGCGGGCGGGGCCTATGTGCTCTACCTGGGTGTACGGGCGGTGCGCGGCGCACTGCGTCCGCAGCTCGCCGTGCAGGACCCGGAGGCCCGGCCGGCCGGCGGCACGGGGCGCAGTCTGCGGCAGGGCTTCCTCACCAACGTCCTCAATCCAAAGGCGCCGGTGCTCTTTCTCAGCCTGCTCCCGCAGTTCGTGCCGGACGGCGTTCCGGTGCTGACACGCACTTTCCTGCTCGCCGCCGTCGTCGTCGTACTGGCTCTGCTCTGGTTCCCGCTGGTGGCACTGCTGGTGGACCGCCTCGGTCAATGGCTGCGCCGCCCGCGCACGACCCAGGCCGTGGAAGGCGTCACCGGTGGGGCCCTCACTGCGCTGGGCGTGACGCTGCTGGCCGAGCCGCTGGCGCACTGAGCCTTTGGCCGGCCCGGTACGCCGGTCGCCGACAACCGTCGACGACCGGCGGACCGTGAGCGATCAGCCGAGAGCGGCGGGACGTGAGCGGTGAGACGTGAGCGGTGAGCCGCCGGTCGTCAGCGCACCCGGCCGTACCAGACGCGCTTCGTCCAGATCTTCTCCAGCCGCACCACGCTGCCGGTCTTGGGCGAGTGCCAGATCTTGCCGCCGCCGGCGTAGATCCCCACGTGGTAGACGGAGCTTCCGGAGTGGAAGAAGACCAGGTCCCCGCGCTGCCGGGAGGCGGCCGAGACATGCTTGGTCCTGTTGTACTGCTGCTGGGCGGTGCGTGGCAGCTTCTTGCCGACGTTCTTGTACGAGTAGAACGTCAGGCCCGAGCAGTCGAACCGGTGCGGGCCCGAGGCGCCGTACCTGTACGGCGATCCCCTCTTCGATGCGGCCACTTTGAGTGCCTTGCTCGCATAGGCCGTGGCCGCGTTGGCTTCGGTAGTGGCGCCCGGCGCCACCAGTGTGCCGCCGACGGCGGCAAGAGTCAGGGCCGATACGGCACCCGCCCGGGACATCATGGTCAGAGACGGGACATGAATCTGCGCAGTCATGCGCAACCCTTCGTCAACCGCCTGTGAAGGATGACCTGTCGGGTTCGGACGGACGAAGATGCCCGGCCGCTGATGCGGCTTCACCCCTAGGGACGACCGGACTGCCCGGCCACCCCGTCCTGCTTGGGTCCTCCACTCCTGCCGATGCACTCCTGTCGACCAGACATCCGGAGCGGCGGCAGGACTCAGCGTCCGCCCGGACCGCCCCGCCGAGGTGGCGGGGGCTTGTCGTCCCAGGGATCTTGACTCATGCCATGCCGGATTTCCGTGCGAAACGACGGTATGTGAGTCTCGTCACCCCTGACCTGTTCGGGTGGACAGGGCCGTTTCGGTGATCGGTCCGCGACGCCTGACGAACGCCTTACCAGCAGCGGAACGGCTTATTCCGCTAGATCGGTAGTCGGGTTGCGCAAGTTGTGCGGTACCGCCGTTTGGATCGCGACTACACCGAATGAGGGAGGCCGCGCGGTACCCCGATGGCGGTAGACGGGAGTGGAGGATCCGTCAACTCATGGAAGCGGGCGGCATCGTCACCCGGCCCGCCCTGCGCTCGCCGTCGAGCACTCTGAGCGCTTCGGCGAGCGTCGCCGCATGCACTTCGCTCTCGCCGCGCATATGCATCAGCGTCAGCGCGTCCTTGAGCGCGGCGGCCCGGCCGAGCAGGGCCTGCGCCGCGCGCAGTGCGCCGTAGGTGTGCGTCGCGCGGGCCGGGTTGATCCGCCCCAGCAGATCGACGACCTCGAGATAGCTGTCGATGAAGTCGGCCTCGGCGCGGGTCAGTGCGGGCAGCGGCGGCAGTTCGGGTGGCAGCATCGGGGGCTCACCGCGCACCGGGGTTGATGAGCGAGGTCTTGCGGTTCTTGATGACGTGGTCCACCAGTCCGTACGCCTTGGCGTCCTCGGCGTCGAAGATCTTGTCGCGCTCCAGATCGGCGGCGATCCGCTCCGGGGTCTGGCCGGTGTGGCGTACGAGCATCTCCGCGAGTTGGGCACGCAGCCGCAGCAACTCCTGTGCCTGGATCTCCAGATCGGACGGCCGGCCCCACAACTGCTCCTCGGTGGCGGGCTGCTGGACGACGATCCGGGCGCCGGGCAGCGCCATCCGCTTGCCCGGGGCGCCGGCGGCGAGCAGCAGTGCGGCGGTTGAGGCGGCCTGGCCCAGGCAGGTCGTCTCCACGTCACAGGTGACCACCTGCATCGTGTCGTAGATCGCGGACATGGCGCTGAGCGAGCCGCCGGGGGAGTTGATGTACAGGCTGATGTCCCGGTCCGGGGCGGCGTACTCGAGATGCAGGAACTGCGCGATCACGTCGTTGGCGGAGGTGTCGTCGACGGCGGTCCCGAGGAAGATGATCCGCTCCTCGAGCAGCTTCGAGTACGGGTCGCGGGTGCGGGATCCCGCACTGGTGCGCTCGGTGAACTCGGGCAGGACGTAGCGGGCGGCAGGGCGGCTCATGGCGTACCTCTCCTCGGATGCGGCCTCTGTAAAAAATGTACAGGACGTACAGGCCGTTATGATGGGGAGCATGGCCTACGAGATTCCGGTGACGCAAGCCCGCGCAGAGCTCGCCGAACTGATCAACCGCGTTGTCTACGGCGGGGAGCGTGTCGTCGTGACCCGGCACGGAAAGCCGCTCGTGGCGCTGGTGTCCGCCGCTGACCTGGAACGACTCGAAAAGGACCAGGAGGCCGCCGAGGAGCAGGTGATCAGCTCGGTCTCCTCGCTCGGCTCGGTCGCGTCCGCTTCCGGCGAACGGGGGCGCTTCGGTCTGGGCGCCGAGCACCGCCGTCCCGACCGGCGCGGCTGACCGCACGTCACCACGCGAAGAGGCCGCGCGCCCCCGTCCGCTACAGCGGGGGCACGCGGCCGGTCGATGGGCCTCGAAGAGCTCAGCCGACAGGTACCGGTACGGCCTCGCGGTCTCCCGCGGCGGTGACCGGTCGTCCGCCATGGCGCCCGCTCGCCAGAACCGCGGCCAGTCCGAGTGCGGCCCAGAGCGAGAGCGGCTTCCACGCCACATCGATGCAGGACATCCTGCGTGAGGCAGGTCTGTCGGCCGGCGCGGTCTACCGCTACTTCCGCAGCAAGGAGGAGCTGATCGCGGCCATCGCCGACGAGGCGTTCAGCGCGATCCGCGGAGCCTTCGACGACGCCGCCAGGACCACTCCGCCGCCCACCCCCGACGTACTTCTCGGCCGTGTGCTGCGCGTCATGCTGGAGGAGCAGGTGCCCGGCGGCGACCGGCAGGCGTTTGCGCGGCTGATCGTGCAGGTGTGGACCGAGACGCTGCGAAACGAGCAGCTCGCCGCCACGCTGGACGAGGGGTACGTCGGCATGCGCCAGGCCTGGTCGAAGCTCGTGGACGCCTATCGCGACAATGGCCTGATGGTCGCAGATGTACCCGCCGACCATGTCGCCCGCACCCTCATCGCCACCGCCCAGGGCTTCATCGCCCAGCAGGCGCTCTTCGGCGATGTGCAGGTCGAGGTCCTCGAGGACGGACTCCGGGCGCTGATGTCCATGGGAGATCCCAAGATCAGTTAACGCGCCGGAAAAACTTGCGCCTTACCGTTCACCCCCAGGTCGGGAGACTCCCGCGCACAGCTCAGCAGAGTGTGAAGTGAGCTGTGTTCCCGCTGCGTGCAGGCGGGGCCGGACGACAGTGAGGTGGGCCCATGCAACTCTCCCCGCACGAGCAGGAACGACTGCTCATTCATGTGGCTGCCGACGTGGCGGAGAAGCGCCGCGCGCGGGGGGTGCTGCTGAACCATCCCGAGTCCGTCGCGCTGATCACCTCGCACATACTCGAAGGCGCGAGGGACGGCCGTACCGTCGCCGAACTCATGGCCTCGGGACGCAAGGTCCTCGCCCGCGCCGACGTCATGGAGGGCATCCCCGAGATGATCCACGACGTCCAGGTCGAGGCGACCTTCCCGGATGGCACCAAGCTCGTCACCGTCCACGACCCGATCGTCTGAGGGGACGCAGATGATCCCGGGAGAGATCCTTTTCGCCGACGGCTCCATCGCACTCAACAAGGGCCGTGCGGTCACCCGCCTCGCTGTCGTCAACACTGCCGACCGGCCCGTCCAGGTCGGCTCCCACTACCACTTCGCCGAGGCGAACCCCGGTCTGGACTTCGACCGCGCGGCCGCCCGCGGCAAGCGGCTGAACATCGCCGCGGGAACCGCCGTGCGCTTCGAGCCCGGCATCCCCGTCGACGTCGAACTCGTCCCCTTCACCGGAGCGCGTGTCGTCCCGGGGCTGCGCGGCGAGACCGGAGGTCCCCTCGATGCCTGAGCTGAACCGCGCCGTCTACACCGATCTCTTCGGCCCCACCACCGGCGACCGTATCCGGCTCGCCGACACCGACCTGCTCGTCGAGATCGAGGAGGACCGCTCCGGCGGGCCCGGACTCGCGGGCGACGAGGCCGTGTTCGGCGGCGGCAAGGTGATCCGCGAGTCGATGGGCCAGTCCCGTACGACACGGGCCGAAGGCGCACCCGACACGGTCGTCACCGGTGTCGTCATCATCGACCACTGGGGCATCGTCAAGGCCGACATCGGCATCCGCGACGGCCGGATCACCGGCATCGGCAAGGCCGGCAACCCGGACACGATGGACGGCGTACACGCCGATCTCGTCATCGGTCCCGAGACCGAAGTCATCGCCGGCAACGGGAAGATCGTCACAGCGGGCGCCATCGACGCGCACGTCCACTTCATCTCGCCGACCCTCATCGACCAGGCCCTGGCGACCGGCGTCACCACTCTCGTCGGCGGTGGCACCGGACCGGCCGAGGGCACCAAGGCCACCACCATCACCCCGGGCCCCTGGCACCTTGCCCGGATGTTCGAGGCGCTGGACACCCTCCCCGTCAACATCGGACTGCTCGGCAAGGGCAACACGATGTCCCGCGAGGCCATGCACTCCCAACTGCGCGGCGGAGCGCTGGGATTCAAAATCCACGAGGACTGGGGGTCGACCCCTGCTGTCATCGACGCCTGTCTGAGCGTGTGTGAGGAGACCGGCGCGCAGCTCGCCATCCACACGGACACGCTGAACGAGGCGGGCTTCGTCGGGGACACACTCGCCGCCATCGCCGGACGCACCATCCACGCGTACCACACCGAAGGTGCGGGCGGCGGGCATGCACCGGACATCATCACCGTGGTCTCCGAGCCGTACGTCCTGCCCAGCTCCACCAACCCCACCCGGCCGCACACCGTCAACACCATCGAGGAACACCTCGACATGCTGATGGTCTGCCACCACCTCAATGCGGCCGTTCCCGAGGACCTCGCCTTCGCCGAGTCCCGGATCCGGCCCTCCACCATCGCGGCCGAGGACATCCTGCACGACCTCGGCGCCATCTCGATCATCTCCTCCGACTCCCAGGCCATGGGGCGCATCGGCGAGGTGGTGATGCGTACCTGGCAGACCGCGCACGTCATGAAGAAGCGCCGCGGAGCACTGCCCGGCGACGGCCGCGCCGACAACCACCGCGCACGTCGCTATGTCGCCAAATACACGATCAACCCGGCGGTCGCTCAGGGCCTCGACCACGAGATCGGCTCGGTCGAGACGGGAAAACTCGCCGACCTGGTGCTCTGGGAGCCGGCGTTCTTCGGCGTCAAGCCGCAGCTGGTCATCAAGGGCGGCCAGATCGCGTACGCGCAGATGGGCGACGCCAACGCCTCCATTCCCACTCCGCAACCGGTGCTGCCGCGGCCGATGTTCGGCGCGCTGGGCCGGGCGGCGTCGGTGAGCTCGTTCAACTTCGTCGCCGAGGCCGCGATCGAGGACGGACTGCCCGAACGCCTGGGCCTGGGCAAGCAGTTCGTGCCCATCAAGAACACCCGGCGGATCACCAAGGCCGACATGCGCGAGAACGACGCGCTGCCTCGTGTCGAGGTCGACGCCGACACCTTCACGGTGACCATCGACGGCGATGTGGTCGAGCCCGCACCGGCGGCGGAACTGCCCATGGCACAGCGCTACTTCCTTTTCTGATGAGTACGCGATGAGCCGCGCCGCACTCCTCGTCCTCGCCGACGGCCGGTTCCCCGCCGGTGGCCACGCCCACTCCGGCGGTGCCGAACCGGCTGTCAAGGCAGGACGCATACGCGATGCCCGGGACCTGGCGGACTTCTGCCGGGGCCGGCTGCACACCACCGGCCTCACCGCGGCGGCGCTCGCCGCCGCGGCCGCCCTGGGCCTCGACGCGCTGGCGCTCGACGAGGCCGCCGACGCCCGTACCCCCTCGCCCGCCCTGCGGGCCACCGCCCGCAAACTCGGCCGGCAGATGATGCGGGCCGCCCGTTCCACCTGGCCGAGCCAGGAGCTCGACGCGCTCGCCGCGGCCCGCCCGCGCGGCGCACACCAGCCGATCGTGCTGGGGCTCGCCGCCCGCTCCGCAGCCCTCGGCCCCGAGGACGCGGCACACTGCGCCGTGTACGAGGCAGTCAGCGGCCCGGCCACCGCGGCCGTACGCCTCCTCAGCCTCGACCCCTTCGAGGCGACGGCGGTACTGGCCCGGCTGGCGCCCGAACTCGACGCGGTCGCCCAGCAGGCCGCGCGGGCAGCGGCCGAGGCGGCCGTCGAAGGACTCGACGCGCTGCCCGCCGCCTCCGCCCCGCTGCTCGACCTCACCGCGGAGGCACACGCAGCCTGGCCCGTACGCCTCTTCGCCTCGTAGGACCAACAGGAGCCGCACCATGCACCTCGACCACTCCCACCACGGCCCGGCCGCTGTCAGTGCCGACGCCGCACGCCCCGACGGCACCCGGCGCGCCCTGCGCATCGGTCTCGGCGGCCCCGTCGGTTCCGGCAAGACCGCGACCGTCGCCGCACTCTGCCGCGCCCTGCGCGACCAGCTGTCCATCGCCGTCGTCACCAACGACATCTACACCCGCGAGGACGCCGAATTCCTGCTCCGCAACGCGGTACTGCCGCCCGAGCGCATCCAGGCCGTCGAGACCGGCGCCTGCCCGCACACCGCGATCCGCGACGACATCTCCGCCAACCTCGAAGCAGTCGAGGACCTGGAGGAGAGCGTCGGCCCGCTCGATCTGATCCTCGTCGAGTCCGGCGGCGACAATCTCACCGCGACCTTCTCCAAGGGCCTCGTCGACGCCCAGGTCTTCGTCATCGACGTGGCAGGCGGCGACGACATCCCGCGCAAGGGCGGGCCGGGCGTCACCACCGCCGATCTGCTCGTGATCAACAAGACCGACCTGGCGCCGTATGTCGGCTCCGACCTCGGCCGGATGGCGCGCGACGCCAAGCAGCAGCGCGGTGAACTTCCCGTCGCCTTCACCTCGTTGAAGGGCGAGGAAGGGGTGGCGCCGGTCGCCGACTGGGTGCGCGCGCGGCTCGCCGACTGGACCGCATGAGCATCCAGGCCACGGCCCGTATCGTCGCCACCCGGGACGGCCTGCCGGTACTGGAGAGCGACGGGCCGCTCGCACTGCGCCGCACCCGGGCCACCGGTCCATACACCCGGGTTACTGTCGTCGGCGCGATGAGCGCACCGCTCGGCGGTGACCGGCTCGCCATCGACGTGCAGGTGGAGGACGGCACACGGCTCGCCGTCGACTCCGCCGCAGCGACCATCGCCCTGCCCGGACGCATCCCCGAACAAGCCCGCTACGACGTCCGGTTGACGGTGGGCGACGACGCCGAGCTGCGCTGGCTGCCGGAACCCCTCATCTCCGCGCGCGGCAGCGATCTGCGCATGCGCACCCGTGTCGAACTCGCCGCCACCGCACGGCTGGTGCTCCGCGAGGAGCAGATCCTCGGCCGGTACGGCGAGCAGCCGGGCACCCTCGCGAGCCGCCTCACCGTCCACCGGGCCGGACGCCCTCTCCTGGACCAGGAGCTCGGCTGCGGACCCGGCGCGCCCGGCGGCTGGGACGGCGGGGCGGTGCTGGGCGGCCACCGGGCCGTGGGCCAACTCCTCATCGTGGACCCCGCGTTCGAGGAGAAGCCCGCGGAGCCCCGGCTACTGGGCCCGAGCGCGGCTCTCACACCGCTCGCCGGTCCTGCCGTACTGGTCAATGCCGTCGCGCCCGACGCGCGTCAACTACGCCGCGTACTCGACGAGGTGCTGCAGGCGGAACTGCCCGAGTGAGGTAATGGGGCGAACCCGGGCAATTCCCTGCACCGCTCAGCGGGACACTACTCACCGGTTATTGGTTCGGTAAAGAAACACCAGTCCGACCTGTTCCCAGCAGCCCCGAAGACGAAAGGATCCCCCGGAGAACTCGACTAGAGAAGGGGGAGTTCTACGTGAGACGCACAGCAGTGCTCGGCTCGGCCGGCACTCTGATCGCGGGCACCCTCATAACGGGCGCGATCGCGGCTCCGGCGGCCAACGCCGAGACCCGCAACAGCGGTTGGTCCGAGGCCCGCGGCGTTCAGGTGGCCGCGGAGCGGGCCGCCAAGCAGGGCATCGACTGGGCGGACTGCCCGGCGGACTGGGGTTTTGCCAAGCCCATCCAGTGCGGCTGGGTGAGCGTGCCGCTCAACTACGCGCGGCCGAACGGCAAGCAGATCAAGATAGCCGTCGACCGGATCGGCAACACCGGCACCAAGGCGGAGCGCCAGGGCGCCCTGGTCTACAACCCGGGCGGCCCCGGCGGCTCGGGCATGCGCTTCCCGACCCGGGTCACGAACAAGAACCCGCTGTGGGCCAACGCCGCGAAGGCGTACGACTTCGTGGGCTTCGACCCGCGGGGTGTCGGCCACTCGACGCCCATCTCCTGTGTCGACCCGCAGGAGTTCGTCAAGGCGCCGAAGGCCGACCCGGTGCCGGACAGCGAGGCCGACAAGCGCGCCCAGCGCAAGCTCGCCGCGGAGTACGCGGACGGGTGCGCCGAGCGCAGCGGCTGGATGCTGCCGTACATGACGACGCCGAACACCGTGCGCGACCTGGACGTCATCCGGGCCGCCCTCGGTGAGAAGAAGCTCAACTTCCTGGGCGTCTCCTACGGCACGTACATGGGCGCGGTCTACGCGACGCTCTTCCCGGGCCATGTGCGCCGGATGATCGTCGACAGCGTGGTCAACCCCTCGCGCGAGAAGGTCTGGTACGAGGCCAACCTCGACCAGGACGTCGCCTTTCAGATGCGCTGGAACGACTGGAAGGCCTGGGTCGCCAAGAACGACGCGACCTTCCACATCGGGAACACTCCCGAGAAGGTCGAGCAGCAGTGGCTGAAGCTGCGGGCCACCGCCAAGAAGAGCCCCCTCGGCGGGGTCCTCGGACCGGCGGAGCTCATCAGCTACTTCCAGAGCGCGCCGTACTACGACTCCTCCTGGGCGCCCATCGCCCAGACCTGGAGCAAGTACATCGCCGGTGACACCCAGGCACTGGTCGACGCCGCGGCGCCCGACCTGTCCGACACCGCGGGCAACATCGCCTCGGAGAACGGCAACGCCGTCTACACGGCCGTCGAGTGCGCGGACGCCAAGTGGCCGACCAGCTGGAAGAAGTGGGACCGGGACAACACCCGGCTCCACAAGGACTACCCCTTCATGACGTGGGCCAACGCCTGGATGAACCTCCCGTGCGCCACCTGGTCGTCCAAGCAGCAGACCCCGGTCAACGTAAAGACCGGCAAGGGCCTGCCGCAGGTGCTCATCGTGCAGTCCACGCGTGACGCCGCCACTCCCTTCGACGGCGCCGTCGAGCTGCACAAGCGGCTCAAGGGCTCGCGTCTGATCATCGAGAAGGACGCCGGCTCGCACGGTGTGACCGGCCTGGTCAACCCGTGCATCAACGAGCGGGTGGACGCCTACCTGCTCAGCGGCAAGCTGGACAGCAGCGATGTGACGTGCACTCCGCACGCCACGCCGAAGCCGTAAGGCTCAGTGGTACGGGGGAGGGGCGGCCGGTCACGGCCGCCCCTCCTTTCATCCCTCCAGCCAGGAGTCCTCCGCCGCGTAGTCGAACCAGTCGTCCTCGTACTTCACGAGGTTGCTGAAGATCTCGCGCCAGTCGCGGCCGTCGAGCTGCCGGGCGAGCCACTCGACGGTCGCCGGCAGCGAATCGGCATAGCTCGTGATGGCTCGGTAGCCCAACTCCCGCTCCGCCGCCGTCATGTCGTACACGATCGGATGTTCCGCCCCCCACGGCGTGAGACCCACCGTGCCCACCGGCGGCGGTCCGTCGATGAGGACGGTCTCGCTCGTCACGCCGAGCGCCGCGTCCACTCCCGCGCCGATCTCCGCGACCGTCGGAATGTCCGGATCGCCGGCGTTGAGCACCCGTGAGCCCGGCTTCGCCGCCGCCAGCCGGATCAACTCGGCGAGATTGCCGACATGGACGGGGTGGAAGCGGGACTGCCCGTTGTACGCGAGGATGCGCACCGGCCGCCGGTCCAGCGCCCGCCGCACGAAGAACAGTTCGCGCGGACCTCGGCAGTGCAGTCCGTGGATCGCGCCCGCGCGCAGCAGGGTCACCGGCAACTCGTCGCCCGCCGCCAGCAGTTCCCGCTCCAGCGCCACCTTGCGAGTGCCGTACGTCGCCTCCCCGGGCGCCACGGTCCGCTGCGACTCCGGGATCGGCACCGGATAGCGCGGAAAGCCGCCGGGCTTGTCCTGGGTGTCGAAGTTGCGGCCCTTGTCGTCCTCGTACACCGCGCCGCTGGAGATCACGACCGCCGAGCCGATCCGGTCCGCGAGCGCCCTCAACTGCCGTGCGTGGCCCCGTCCGTAAGCGACCATGTCCACCAGCACATCACAGCCGTCACCGAGCGCGGCGGCCAGAGCCGCGTCGTCCTCCCGGTCGACCCGGATCGCCCGGACGTCCTCGGGCCAGCGCTCGTCCCGGCCGCCGCCGCGCGAGGCCGCCCGTATCTCCCATCCGTCCGCGGCGAGCGTGGCCACCGCGGCCCGCCCCACCTGTCCTGTCGCACCGAGCACGAACACTCTTCCTTTGGTCATGGAAGGCACGCTAGGTGTGCGGTGGACGCCGAGCCCAGGCTGCTTGGCCGAGCGCAGATTCGCTCTCAGCTTCTTCGCCGCGGGAACTTCTTCGGCTGCTCCAACTCCGCCTTCACCTCGGCGGCGTAGCGGTCCACATACTCCTGGCCGGACAGCTCGAGGATCGCGTACATGATCTCGTCGGTGATGGCGCGGATGGCCGCCTTCTCGTTCTCCATGCCCGCGTACCGCGAGAAGTCCATCGGCTCGCCGAAGCGGACGGTGACCCGCTTGATCCTCGGCATGACCTGTCCGGGCGGCTGGATCTCGAACGTCCCCACCATCGCGCAGGGCACCACCGGCGCCTGCGCCCTGAGCGCCATCACCGCGACACCGACCTTGCCCTTGTAGAGCTTGCCGTCGTGCGACCGGGTGCCCTCGGGGTAGATCCCCAGCAGCTCGCCCTTGCTCAGCACTCCGAGCCCCTCGCGGATGGCCGCCTGGCCGGCCTCCTTGCCGGAGCGGTCCACCGGGATCTGCCCTGCGCTGCGGAAGAACGCGGCGGTCAGTCGCCCCTTCAGGCCGGGCCCGGTGAAGTACTCGGCCTTGGCGAGGAAGGTGATACGCCGCTTGATGATGGCCGGCATCAGAAAGTGGTCCGAGAACGACAGATGGTTGCCCGCGACGATCGCCGCGCCCTCCGCGGGGATGTGCTCGAGTCCTTCGATCCTGGGCCGGAACAGCAACCGCAACAGCGGCCCCAGAATGACGTATTTGAGCACGTAGTAGAACACGGGGGTCGCTCCCAACTGTACCGGTTCGGCTCCGGGGCCGCGTTCTGCCAGGTCATGGGGTATTTCGACGGGGGTCAGTGTATGTGCATGTCTCGTCCGCTGTAACCACCTCTGATCGGACTCATGATGGCTCGTTGCCGACCTTCGTGACGATCTGTCAGGTCTCGTGTCCGGTGGCTGACGGCGGCAAACAGCCCATCGGGGCGGTTGGCGTGATCCACTTCGGGAGGTGTCCGGCGGTACGTACGGGGGCGCCGGCGTCACAGCGGGGTGTGGACGGAGAGTTTCAGTGCCGGTACCTGGCCTCCGGGCGGGCCGCCCCGCAGCCCGGGCCCGGCCCTGTGACGCCGTGCCAGATCTGTCGTGCGGGCGATTCGCCGCGCCCGTACGCGCTACCCGGCGGCGCGGCCCCTTGCCCGCGCCGCCGCAGAAAGGTGCTCTGGCCCTGTCCCCGACCCGCCGTGCGTCGGGCCCGAGCCCCTGGAGTACCGATGCGCCGCAGTGCCACCTTTGCCGCAGCCGCCCTGATCGCCCTCGCGGCCGCTGCCCCCGCAGCGGCTTCACCCGCGCACACCGCCGGTGAGGTGCCCACGCGTGCCAGGGGCCTGTTCCTGACCGTGTCGGGTTCCGAGAACACCTGGATTCGCGGGGTCCTGCTGCAGTGCCCGACGCAGACCGACGCACCGCATCCGCACGCCCGCGCCGCCTGCAGGGCGCTCTCCGCGGTCAAGGGCGACCTGGATGTGCTGCCCGGCGACCCGCGTCCGTGCAACAGAAAGTACGACCCGGTCACGGTCAGTGCCACCGGTACCTGGCGCGGCTTCCCCATCGCCTGGCACAAGACCTATCCGAACGCGTGTGCGCTCGACGTGGCGACCGGAGTCGTCTTCCGCTTCTGAGGCCCCCTGGTCAGCTGGTGCGCGACGTGACCACCCCGATCGTCACCAGACCGAGCACCACCCAGCCGAACCAGAGCCAGCCATTGCTTCCGAGTGCCGCCGTGTAGGCCGTCACGACCACCAGAGTCCCGACGGTGAGCACTCCCATCGCCTTCGCGGATCCGGACATGCGCGCCCTCCTCCGACGGCCGCGGCCGTCGGAATCATCGTCACCCGGGAGGGGGGTCGCGCGCTACTGCCCGCGCGCCTGGAGCGAAGCGAGATACGCGTTGTACGCCTCGAGCTCCTTGTCCCCGTTCCGGTCCGCGGCGCGGTCCGACCGCTTGGCCTGCCGCTGCTCTGAGCGATACCACTGGAAGACCAGCGCGATCAGTACCAGTACCGAGGGGATCTCGCTGAACGCCCAGGCGATGCCGCCCGCCGCGTTCTGGTCACTGAGCGCGTCGATACCGAGCGAGGCCGGTGGATTCTTGTACGCCTTGATCATCGGCTCGGTCGCCATCATCAGCGCGATGCCGAAGAAGGCGTGGAACGGCATGCCCGCGAAGAGCTCCAGCATCCGCATCACATAGCCGGGCCGGTGCGGCCCCGGGTCCACGCCCATGATCGGCCAGAAGAAGACCAGGCCCACGGCGAGGAAGTGCACCATCATCGCCGCATGCCCCGTCCTGGACTCCATCAGGAAGTCGAAGAGGGGGGTGAAATAGAGCGCGTACAGGCTCGCGATGAAGAGCGGGATGGTGAAGGCGGGGTGCGTGACGATCCGCAGGTAACGGCTGTGCAGCAGGGCCAGCAGCAGCTCGCGCGGACCCTTGCGGCCGCGGCCCGCGACCGGCAGCGCGCGCAGGGCCAGCGTCACCGGCGCGCCCAGCAGCAGCACGATCGGCGAGAGCATGCTGATCACCATGTGCTGCACCATGTGCACGCTGAACATGACCATGCCGTAGTCATTGAGCTTGGTGCACATCACCAGCGCCACGCTCAGCACGCCGACGGTGAAGAAGACGGTGCGGCTGACCGGCCAGCTGTCGCCGCGCCTGCGCAGTCGCAGCACACCCCAGCCGTACAGGGCGAGCCCCAGCAGACAGCCGGCCAGGAAGAACGGATCCGGTGAGTACTCGAGCCCTCGCCCCAGCGTGAACGGCGGCAGATCCATCGTCATGCCGTGCCCGCTGTGATCCATCTGCGCACTCCCGCCGGAACGATCCTTGATGCCGACCGGACCTGTTTCGTACCGGTTGTCCGCACCAGAGTAGAACTGCCCCCGGACGCAGCTGCGACCGGGGGCAGTTCATTCATATATGTACCGAATCAGAGCACGCACTCCGCCTCGGCGTACCGCTCGGCCGGGACGGTCTTCAGCGTCTCCACGGCCTGCGCCAGCGGCACCATGGCGATGTCCGTGCCGCGCAGCGCGGTCATCATGCCGAACTCACCGCGGTGCGCCGCCTCCACGGCATGCCAGCCGAAGCGGGTCGCGAGCACGCGGTCGTACGCGGTCGGGGTGCCGCCGCGCTGCACATGCCCGAGGATCACCGCGCGGGCCTCCTTGCCGAGCCGCTGCTCCAGCTCGACGGAGAGCTGCTGGGCCACGCCCGCGAAGCGCTCGTGACCGTAGACGTCCTTGCCGCCCTCGTTGAACTCCATCGAGCCCTCGCGCGGCTTGGCGCCCTCCGCGACCACGACGATCGCGAACTTCTTGCCCGCCGAGAACCGGTCGCCGACCCGCTCGGTCAGCTCGCCGATGTCGAAAGGCCGCTCCGGGACGACGATGGCGTGAGCGCCCGCCGCCATGCCGGAATGCAGCGCGATCCAGCCGGTGTGCCGGCCCATGACCTCGACGATCAGCACTCGCTGATGCGACTCGGCGGTGGTCTTCAGCCGGTCCAGCGCCTCGGTCGCCACACCGACGGCGGTGTCGAACCCGAAGGTGACATCGGTCGAGGCGATGTCGTTGTCGATGGTCTTGGGCACGCCGACGATCGGGAGCCCGCTCTCGGAGAGGAGGTTGGCCGCCTTGAGGGTGCCTTCGCCGCCGATCGGAATGATCGCGTCGAGGCCGAGCTCGGCAACATGCCCCTTGGCCCGCTCCACGCCGTCGCGCAGATGCGCGGGCTGGACCCGGGACGAACCGAGAATCGTGCCGCCGCGGGCCAGGATGCCGCCCACCGCGTCAAGGTCGAGCTTCCGGTAGTCGCACTCCAGAAGGCCCTTCCAGCCGTCGTGGAAGCCGATGACCTCGTCGCCGTGATCGACGACGGCGCGGTGCACGACGGAACGGATGACGGCGTTCAGACCGGGGCAGTCGCCGCCGGAGGTGAGCACACCAATGCGCATAGCCCGAAATACCTTTGCAACGTGGGCCGATTCCCGGACCACGTCGTCCGGCAGGATCCCCGCCACCCTACCGGCGCAAGGTGGCGGGGCCGAACCGGGCGTCCGACTGATGGACGGCAGCCGGCTGTCGGGCGGGCGTCAGGCAGGCTGCGTCGCGGACGCGATGCGCTCGGCGCGCAGCGCCTCGTACCACCGCTCGTCGAGCGGCGGCAGCGCGTTCACATCGAGGGCAAGCTTCAGCAGCATGTCCGCGATCTGCGGATTGCGGGCCATGACCGGGCCGTGCATATAGGTGCCGAAGACGGTGTCGTTGTACGCGCCCTCGGTTCCGTCGCCCGTGCCGTTGCCCCGGCCGAGGATCGTGCGGGCGAACGGGCGGGCCGTCGGGCCGAGGTGGGTGATGCCCTGGTGGTTCTCGAAGCCGGTCAGCTGCGGCAGGCCCAGCCGCGGGTCGATGTCCGCCAGTACGTCGCCGACGCACCGCTCGCCCTCGCCGCGCGTGGAGACCACGTCGATCAGGCCGAGTCCCGCCTCGCGCTCACCGAGGTCGTTGATGAACTCATGGCCGAGGATCTGGTAGCCGGCGCAGACGGAGAAGATGATCGCGCCGTTGGAGGCGGCCCTGCTGAGTCCGCCGTCGCGGCGCAGCCGCTCGGCGGCGAGCCGCTGCGGCCGGTCCTCGCCGCCGCCGATGAGATAGATGTCTCCGGACGTCGGGATCGGCTGGTCGCTGCGTACGTCGATACGCATCACGTCCAGGCGGCGCTGGCGGGCCCGGCGCTCCACCACGAGGGCGTTGCCCTGGTCGCCGTAGGTGCTGAGCAGGTCCGGGTAGACCCAGACCAGACGCAGGCTGTTGTCGCTCATGCTCATAAGTCCTTTTCGGGGTCCGCGGGTCAGTTGCCGACGCGGCGGCGCAGGTCCTGGAAGGCCGTGTAGTTGGCGATCGCCTCGATCCGTCCGGGCGGGGCCAGCTGTACCGCCTCGTCTGCGGACTCGCACACCCGGAAGTCCAGGCCCGCCACCTCCAGACGCACCGCGAGGTCCAGCTTGCGGTCGCCGATGACGAAGATCGGATGGCCGGCGAGCCGGGTGTAGTCGACGTCCCAGAGCCACGAGGTGTCCGTGCCGTCGGCGCCGCGGGCGTTCACGGCGAGGATGACCGGGGTCGGCGGCGGGTCGATCAGCGAGAACGTCTCCAGCCAACCGGCCGGGTTCTTCGCGAGCAGCAGTCGCAGATCACGGCCCAGGAAGTTGACGACGTCGTACCGGCCGGCGACGGCCTGCACGGAGTACATGCGCTCCAGCGCGACCTGCGGCGGCACGCCGAAGCAGGCGGCGACCGCGGCGGAGGTGGCGGCGTTCGCCTTGTTGGCGCGGCCGGGCAGCTGGAGGTGGATCGGCCAGGCCGAGCCGTGCGGGTCCAGGACATGGTCGCCGCTGAGCACCCAGCTCGGCGCGGGACGGCGGAAGCCGCACTCGCCGCAGAACCAGTCGTCGCCGGGGCGCTGCATCACACCGCCGCAGGACGGGCAGGACCAGGCGTCGTCCTTCCACTCCTGGCCGGCGGCCACCCACACCACGTTGGGGGAGGAGGACGCGGCCCATACGATCAGCGGGTCGTCGGCGTTGGCGATGACCATGGCCTTCGTACCGGACAGGCCCTCGCGCCACTTCTCGGCGAGCATCCGGGTCTCGGCCGCGCGGTCCAGCTGGTCGCGCGAGAGGTTGAGCAGCGCGATCGCCTTGGGCGTCACATCGCGGGCGACGCCGGCGAGGTACTTCTCGTCGACCTCGATCACACCGAATTTGGCGTCCGAACCGCCGGCCAGCGCCGAGGTGATGCCCGCGGGCATATTGGCGCCGAGCGCGTTGGAGACGACCGGGCCGCTGGCCCGCAGCGCCTCGGCAATCAGCCGGGTCGTGGTGGTCTTGCCGTTGGTCGCCGACACGAGGACGACGTCCAGGTGCTGCGCCAGCCGCCCCAGCAGATCGGGGTCGAGCTTGAGCGCGACCCGGCCGCCGATCACCGATCCGCTGCCGCGTCCGGCGGCGCGCGACACCGCTGCTGCGGCCTTGCCTGCCGTCACGGCCAGCTTGGCGCGCGGCGTCAGGGGCTCCGAGTTGCCTGACATCGTCCTTGATCCTCCTTGCATCGGTCGGGCTCAGCCTATCGAGGTCCGGTCTGCCGCCCGTACCTCGGCACCGTCGGAAAACGTGGAGGTCCAGGCGGACCGTACGCTTACGGACATGCGAAACCGGCCGATCCCCGGCAGTTCCGGACTCGTGAAGGCCATGAGCCTGCTCGGAGATCCGCTGCTGCACGCCCCCTGCGAGTCCGTCACCGACTTCTCTCCCGCGCTGTCGAGGCTCATCGAGGACATGTTCGCGACGATGTACGCGGCCCAGGGAGTGGGTCTCGCGGCGAACCAGGTGGGGATACCGCTGCGGGTGTTCGTCTACGACTGCCCCGACGACGAGGACGTCCGTCACCTCGGACATATCGTCAACCCGCGTCTGGTGGAGGCGGACGGTGTCACGGTGCGCGGCGCGGAGGGCTGTCTGTCGCTGCCGGGCCTCGAGGCCGGTACGGAGCGTTTCGACCGCGCGGTGGTGGAGGGCGTGACGGCGGACGGGAAACCGGTACGGGTCGAGGGCACCGGGTTCTTCGCCCGGTGCCTGCAGCACGAGTGCGACCACCTGGAGGGGATGGTCTACACGGACCGCCTCAAGGGCCGGCGCCGGGCCAAGGCGCTGCGCGCGGCGCGGCGGGCGAGCTGGGGAACCACGACCTGACCGGCCGTCAACGGCCAACGGTCACCAACCGGCCGTCAACGACCGGCGCTCCATGACCGGCCGTCGACGACCCACTGCCCGTCAGAAGACCGGACCGCCCGCGCGGTCGCCGGCCGCGGCCAGCCGGCCCCAGAGCAGATCGGCGAGGCTGTGCACCAACTCGGCGCGGGAGCACGGGCGTTCACCGAGCCACCAGTCCCCGGCCGCGTGCATCATGCCGACGATGCCATGGCCCCACACCCGGGCCAGCTGTTCGCTGTTGGGCCCCAGGTCGACCCGGTCGTAGATCACCTTCGCCAGCTCCTCGCCGAGCCGGCGCAGCAGTGGCGCCGAGTGGCGGCCGACGTCGAAGCCCGCCTCCGACGGCTGGGTGTCCTCGGCCGGATGCATCAGGAAGCGGTAGACCTGCGGCCGTGCTTCGATCGCGGCGAGGTAGGTGTCGAGTGTTGCCTCGACCCGCTCACGGCGGTCGGCGGGAGCGTCCACCGCTGCCCGCAACGCGTCCAGCAGGGCGTCGGTGTGGCGCTTGGCGAGCGCACGGTAGAGGCCGCCCTTGTCGCCGAAGTGCCGGTACAGGATGGGCTTGGTGATGCCCGCCTCGGCGGCGATGGCGTTCATGGAGGCCTGCGGGCCGTCCCGGAGCACCACCCGGTCCGCGGCTTCGAGCAGCTCCCGGCGCCGCTGGTCGGCCGACCGCTGTTGGCCGGCTGCGTGCTGTGTGGTCTCCATGGTTTGTTTCTCCCCGCCCGAGCGATTGCGTGACGCCTGCGCAACGTAACACCATGCCCGCCCGTAGAGGGGATCGGGCAGTGGCCGGTTGACATGGGCTACTTGCCGGTAACAGACTGTTGTTACCGCAAGTAACATGCAGGAAGTCACCGCAGTGCTGGAGGGGAACATGGCCGAGTTCACGCTCGAACTCAACGACGACCAGAAGCAGGTCCGCGATTGGCTGAACGGCTTCGCCAAGGACGTGATGCGCCCGGCCGCCGCCGAGTGGGACGAGCGTGAGGAGACCCCCTGGCCGGTCATCCAGGAAGCGGCCAAGGTGGGAATCTACTCCCTCGACTTCTACGCCCAGCAATTCTTCGACCCGACCGGTCTCGGCATCCCGATGGCGATGGAGGAGCTCTTCTGGGGCGACGCCGGCATCGGCCTTTCCATTGTCGGTACGGGACTTGCGGCCGTCGGTGTCCTCGCCAACGGAACCGAGGAACAGATCGGCACCTGGATACCGCAGATGTACGGCGACGTGGACGATGTGAAGGTCGCGGCCTTCTGCTCCTCCGAGCCGGACGCAGGCTCCGACGTCGGCGCGATGCGTACGCGCGCGGTGTACGACGAGGCCAAGGACGAGTGGGTACTCAACGGCACCAAGACCTGGGCGACCAACGGCGGTATCGCCAACGTCCATGTCGTGGTCGCGGTCGTCGACCCGGAGATCGGCTCCAAGGGCCACGCCTCGTTCATCGTGCCGCCGAACACCCCCGGTCTCTCTCAGGGCCAGAAGTTCAAGAAGCACGGCATCCGCGCCTCCCACACCGCAGAGGTGGTGCTGGAGAACGCACGCGTCCCCGGACACTGCCTGCTCGGCGGCAAGGAGAAGCTGGACGAGCGCCTGGCCCGGGCGCGTGAGCGCGCCAAGTCCGGCGGCGAGCGTGTGAAGAACGCGGCCATGGCCACCTTCGAGGCGTCCCGCCCTGCGGTCGGCGCGATGGCGGTGGGCACTGCCCGAGCCGCGTACGAAGTCGCACTCGACTACGCCATGACCCGCAGCCAGTTCGGCCGCCCGATCATCGACAACCAGGGCATCGCCTTCCAGCTGGCCGACATGCGCACCCAGATCGACGCGGCGCGGCTGCTGGTGTGGCGCGCCTCCTGGATGGCGGTGACGGGCAAGCCCTTCCTCTCCGCCGAGGGCTCCATGTCCAAGCTGTACGCCAGTGAGACCGCCAAGAAGGTCACGGCGCAGGCCATCCAGATCCTGGGCGGCAACGGCTTCACCCGGGAGTACCCCGTGGAGCGCATGCACCGCGACGCCGCGATCTACACGATTTTCGAGGGCACGAGCGAGATCCAGCGCCTGGTGATCGCCAGAACCCTCTCGGGCATGCCGATCCGCTAGCGCGGCCGGTTCGGCCTCGATCGCCGGTCGGGCTTGGTCAAGCCCCCGGCGATCGAGGCCGCCCGACGTCAGGCGGAGAGCAGCGCCTCGATCGCGGCGACGACCTCGGGGGCCTCGGGCTCGGTGCGCGGGCGGATCCGGGACACGACCGCGCCGTCCTTGCCGATCAGGAACTTCTCGAAGTTCCACTGCACGTCGCCGGACTCGCCCTCGCCGTCCGCGACCTTCGTCAGCTCCGCGTACAGCGGGTGCCGGTCCGCGCCGTTCACATCGGTCTTCTCCAGCATGGGGAAGGTCACACCGTAAGTCGCCGAGCAGAAGGACTCGATCTCCTCCGCGCTGCCCGGCTCCTGGCCCGCGAACTGGTTGCACGGCACACCGAGGACCGTGAAGCCCTGCTCGCCGTACTGCTTCTGCAGCCGCTCCAGGCCGGCGTACTGCGGGGTCAGACCGCACTTGGAGGCGACGTTCACCAGCAGGACCGCCTGGCCACGGTAGTCGGCCAGGGAGGTGGGCTCGCCGGTCAGCGTGCGCAGCGGGATGTCGTACAGGGTCATCGGATTCTCCTCGGTGGCAGGCATTCGATGTTCATTGTGGACCCCGGGGACGCGCTGCCACGAAGCCGGTCGCCTCGGGGAGCGGTCGACGGTGACTCCGGTGCGGCGCACAACCAGGGACGCCGCGGCTGCTCGCCGACGCCGCCTCAGCGGCCATGGACCGCTGTCAGCCGCCGAGCGGCCTGAAGAGCCCCTCCTGCACCACCGACACCAGCAGCCTGCCCTCGCGGTCGTAGATACGGCCACGAGCCAGTCCCCGGCCGCCGGTCGAGATCGGCGACTCCTGGTCGTACAGGAACCACTCGTCCGCGCGGAACGGCCGGTGGAACCACATCGCATGGTCCAGTGAGGCCATGTCGAAGCCGCGCGGGCCCCACAGCGGCTCCACCGGGATACGGACCGCGTCCAAAAGCGTCATGTCGCTCGCATACGTCAGTGCGCAGGTGTGCACCAGCGGGTCGTCGCCCAGCGGGCCCACCGCGCGCATCCACACCGCGCTGCGCGGGTCCGCCTCCTTGATTTCCTCCGGGGTCCAGCGCAGCCGTTCGGTATAGCGGATGTCGAAGGGCTGGCGGCGGGCCATCCGCTCCAGCGCCTCGGGGAGTTCGCCCAGATGCTCGCGGATCTCCGTGGTGACCGAGGGGAGGGTCTCGGGGTCCGGGAACTCCAGCCGCGGCGGCAGCTGATGCTCGATGCTGCCCTCCTCCGGCCGGTGGAAGGAGGCGGTCAGATTGAAGATGGTCTTGCCCTGCTGGACCGCGGTGACCCGGCGGGTGGTGAACGAGCGGCCGTCCCTGACCCGTTCGACCTGGTAGACGATCGGCACGCCGGGGATTCCCGGCCGCAGGAAGTACGCGTGCAGCGAGTGGACCGGCCGCTCGCCGTCGGTGGTGCGGCCGGCCGCGACCAGTGCCTGGCCCGCCACCTGCCCGCCGAAGACCCGCTGCAGGGACTCGTTCGGGCTGAGGCCGCGGAAGATGTTGACCTCGATCTGCTCCAGGTCGAGCAGATCGACCAGGCGCTCGGCCGGATTCGTCATCGGGTGGTCTCCTGTGTTCTCAGTGTCAGAGCTGGCCGACGGATGTGACGCGCACGACGGCCCGGCCTTCCTCGTCGGAGGCCGCCAGATCGACCTCCGCGCTGATACCCCAGTCATGGTCGCCGTTCGGGTCGGCGAAGATCTGCCGGACCCGCCACAGACCGTGCTCCGGATCCTCCTCGATCAGCAGCAGCTTGGGGCCGCGCGCGTCGGGTCCGGTGCTCAGGTCCTCGTACTCGTCCCAGTACTTGTCCATCGCCTCGCCCCAGGCGTCCTCGTCCCAGCCGGACTCGGCGTCCAGCTCGCCGAGCTCGCGGACGTGGTCCAGCGCGGCCAGTTCCACCCGGCGGAACATGGCGTTGCGTACGAGCACACGGAAGGCGCGGGCGTTCGCGGTGACCGGCTTGACCTGGTCGGCCTTCTCCTGGGCCTGCTCGGCCGTCTCGATCTCCGGGTTGGCGAGCTGCTCCCACTCGTCGAGCAGACTGGAGTCGACCTGGCGCACCATCTCGCCGAGCCAGGCGATCAGGTCCTGAAGGTCCTCGGTCTTGAGGTCGTCGGGGATGGTGTGGTCAAGAGCCTTGTACGCGCTCGCGAGATAGCGCAGCACGATGCCCTCGGTGCGCGCGAGCTCGTACCAGGAGGTGAACTCCGTGAAGGTGAGGGCCCGTTCGTACATGTCACGGATGACGGACTTCGGCGAGACCGGGTGGTCACCGACCCACGGGTGCGACTTCTTGTAGACGTTGTACGCGTGCCAGAGCAGCTCTTCCAGCGGCTTGGGGTAGGAGATGTCCTGGAGCCGCTCCATGCGCTCCTCGTACTCGACGCCGTCCGCCTTCATCTGGCCGACCGCCTCACCGCGCGCCTTGTTCTGCATGGCGGCGAGGATCTGGCGAGGGTCGTCGAGCGTCGACTCGACGACAGAGACCATGTCCAGGGCGTAGGACGGGGACTCCGGGTCGAGCAGGTCGAAGGCGGCGAGTGCGAACGTCGACAGCGGCTGGTTCAGCGCGAAGTCCTGCTGGAGGTCGACGGTGAGCCGGATGGTGCGGCCCTCGGCATCGGGCTTGTCCAGCTGTTCCACCACCCCGCCGTCGAGCAGCGAGCGGTAGATGGCGATGGCCCGGCGGATATGGCGCAGCTGCGCCTTGCGCGGCTCGTGGTTGTCCTCGAGGAGGTGGCGCATCGCCGCGAAGGCGTTCCCGGGCCGGGCGATCACGGAGAGCAGCATGATGTTGGTGACCCGGAAGCGCGAGGTCAGCGGCTCCGGCTCGGAGCCGATCAGCTTCTCGAATGTGGTGTCCGACCAGGCGACAAAGCCCTCGGGGGCCTTCTTCCTGACCACCTTGCGGCGCTTCTTCGGGTCGTCGCCGGCCTTCGCGAGCGCCTTCTCGTTCTCGATGACGTGCTCGGGGGCCTGGGCGACCACAAAACCGGCGGTGTCGAACCCGGCCCGCCCGGCGCGACCGGCGATCTGATGGAACTCGCGGGCGCGGAGAGTACGTACGCGATTGCCGTCGTACTTGGTGAGAGCGGTGAACAGCACCGTGCGGATGGGGACGTTGACACCGACCCCCAGCGTGTCGGTACCGCAGATGACCTTCAACAGGCCCGCCTGGGCCAGCTTTTCGACAAGACGGCGGTACTTGGGCAGCATGCCGGCGTGGTGCACCCCGATGCCATGGCGCACGTAACGGGACAGGTTCTGCCCGAACTTGGTGGTGAAGCGGAAACTGCCGATCAGTTCGGCGATCTTGTCCTTCTCCTCGCGCGTGCACATGTTGATGCTCATCAGCGACTGCGCGCGCTCGACCGCTTGGGCCTGCGTGAAGTGCACGATGTAGACCGGCGCCTGCCTGGTTTCGAGCAGCTCGGTCAGGGTCTCCGTGATGGGCGTCGTGACGTACTCGTACGAGAGCGGGACGGGCCGGGTCGCGGACCGCACGACCGAGGTCTCGCGTCCGGTGCGGCGGGTCAGGTCCTTCTCGAACATGGCGACGTCGCCGAGCGTCGCCGACATCAGGATGAACTGCGCTTGCGGCAGTTCGAGAAGCGGGATCTGCCAGGCCCAGCCGCGGTCCGGCTCGGCGTAGAAGTGGAACTCGTCCATCACGACCTGGCCGATATCGGCGTACTTGCCGTCGCGCAGCGCGATGGAGGCCAGCACCTCGGCGGTGCAGCAGATGACAGGGGCGTCGGCATTGACGGACGCGTCGCCCGTCAGCATCCCGACGTTCTCGGTGCCGAAGAGCTTGCAGAGGTCGAAGAACTTCTCGGAGACCAGCGCCTTGATCGGCGCCGTGTAGAACGTGACCTTGTCCTGAGCCAGTGCTGTGAAGTGCGCACCCGCCGCGACCAGGCTCTTTCCCGAGCCGGTGGGCGTGGAAAGGATCACATTGGCCCCGGAGACCACCTCGATCAGCGCCTCCTCCTGAGCCGGATAGAGCGTGATGCCCTGGCCTTCGGCCCACGAGGAGAAGGCTTCGAAGAGGGCATCGGGGTCGGCATCCGGCGGCAGCTGATCAATAAGGGTCACGCCCCCATCTTGCCTGCCTTCCGCCCGGATCAGGGAACCGGGCGACGGCGACAAGATCACGGGCGATACGCTGCTCTGTCAACTGGGCTTCACCACAAGAGCAATGGGGCGGGAACGCACATGATGGGACCGGCGCACTCTCTCTCCGGGGCGGCTGCCTGGCTGGGGGTGGGCGCGGCGACCGCCGCCGCCGGCCACCCGATGCCGTGGCCTGTCCTCGTCGTCGGAGCGCTGATCTGCGCGGGCGCGGCACTCGCGCCCGACCTCGACCACAAGGCGGCGACGATCTCGCGGGCCTTCGGGCCCGTCTCGCGCGGACTGTGCGAGGTCGTCGACAAGCTGTCGTACGCCGTCTACAAGGCGACGAAGAAGCCCGGCGACAAGCGCAGGACCGGCGGCCACCGCACACTCACCCACACCTGGCTGTGGGCGGTACTGATCGGCGCCGGCACCTCGGCGCTGGCGATCACCGGGGGCCGGTGGGCGGTCCTCGCGATCCTCTTCATCCACCTGGTGCTCGCGGTGGAGGGCCTGCTGTGGCGGGCCGCGCGGGTCTCCAGCGATGTACTGGTGTGGCTGCTGGGCGCGACGAGCGCGTGGATCCTGGCCGGAGTGCTGGACAAGCCGGGCAACGGCTCGGACTGGCTGTTCACGGCCCCGGGCCAGGAGTACCTGTGGCTGGGTCTGCCGATCGTGCTGGGCGCCCTGGTGCATGACATCGGCGATGCGCTGACTGTTTCGGGCTGCCCGGTCCTGTGGCCGATACCGGTGGGCCGCAAGCGCTGGTACCCGATCGGCCCGCCGAAGGCGATGCGGTTCAGGGCGGGCAGCTGGGTGGAGCTGAAGGTGCTGATGCCGGTGTTCATGCTGCTCGGGGGAGTGGGCGGCGCGGCGGCGCTGGGCTACATCTAGGGCTCCGCGGCGCTCAGCGGGCCCCGGTTGCGGCTACTGACAGCCGTACGCGGCGCTCGGCGGGCCCGGTTACGGCTACCGACCCGGTACGCGGTGCTCAGCGGGCCCGGTCACGGCTACCGACCCGGGCCCGCGGCGCTCACCCGTGCCAGGAACGCCACAGTGCCGCGTACGCCCCGTCCGCCGCCGCCAGTTCGTCGTGGGTGCCCAGCTCGCTGATCCGGCCCTCCTCCACCACCGCGATCACATCCGCGTCGTGCGCGGTGTGCAGGCGGTGAGCGATCGCCACCACCGTGCGGCCGTCCAGGACCCGCGACAGCGAGCGTTCCAGATGCCGTGCCGCCCGCGGGTCGAGGAGCGAGGTCGCCTCGTCCAGGACCAGGGTGTGCGGGTCCGCGAGGACCAGGCGCGCCAATGCGATCTGCTGGGCCTGGGCCGGGGTCAGGGCGAGGCCGCCCGAGCCGACCTCGGTGTCCAGGCCGTCGTCCAGACTCCGTGACCAGGAGTCCGCGTCCACCGCGCCGAGCGCCGCCCACAGCTCCGCGTCGGACGCGCCGGTACGCGCCAGCAGCAGGTTGTCGCGCAGCGAGCCCACGAAGACGTGGTGCTCCTGGTTGACGAGCGCCACATGTTCGCGGACGCGCTCCGCCGGCATCCGGGACAGCTCGGCCTCGCCGAGGGTGATCCGTCCCGCCCGCGGCGCGTAGATACCCGCGAGCAGCCGGCCCAGCGTCGACTTGCCCGCACCGGACGGGCCGACCAGGGCCAGCCGGGTGCCCGGCGCCACGGCCAGGGACACCTGGTGCAGCACGTCCACGCCCTCGCGGTAGCCGAAGTGCACCCCGTCCGCGCGCACATCGCGTCCGTCCGGGCTGACCTTGCCGTCACCCGCGTCCGGCTCGATCTCCCGGACGCCCACCAGCCTGGCCAGCGACACCTGGGCCACCTGCAGCTCGTCGTACCAGCGAAGGATGATGCCGACCGGGTCGACGAGCATCTGGGCCAGCAGCGCCCCCGTTGTCAGCTGACCGACGTCGATCCAGCCCCGCAGGACGAACCAGCCGCCGATCATCAGCACCGAGCCGAGCACCGTGACATGCGTGATGTTGATGACGGGGAAGAGGACCGAGCGCAGGTAGAGCGTGTAGCGCTCCCACGACGTCCACTCCTTGACCCGCTGGTCGGAGAGCGCGATGCGGCGATCGCCGAGGCGGTGCGCCTCGATGGTCCGGCCCGCGTCGACCGTTTCGGCGAGGACGGCAGCGACCGCCGCATACCCGGCCGCCTCCGAGCGGTACGCGGAAGGGGCCCGCTTGAAGTACCAGCGGCAGCCCGCCACCAGCAGCGGTGCGGCCACCAGCACCGCCAGTGCGAGCGGCGGCGCCGTCACCGCGAGACCGCCCAGCAGCAGCGCCGCCCACACCACGCCGATGGCGAGCTGCGGCACGGCCTCGCGCATGGCGTTGGCCAGCCGGTCGATGTCGGTGGTGATACGGGAGAGCAGATCGCCGGTACCGGCCCGCTCCAGCACGCCCGGCGGCAGGCCGACCGACCGCACGAGGAAGTCCTCGCGCAGATCGGCCAGCATCTCCTCGCCGAGCATCGCGCCGCGCAGCCGCACCAGCCGTACGAACACGGTCTGAAGGACGAGCGCGAGCGCGAACACCGCGATGGTGCGCTCCAGATGGAGCTCGCGCGCCCCGTCCGTCAGCCGCTCCACCACCGAGCCGAGCAGATACGGGCCCGTCATGGAAGCGATCACCGCGATCGCGTTGACGGCGATCAGCGCGACAAAGGCGCGCCGGTGCCGGTGCAGCAGCTCGCGCACATAGGACCGTACGGTCGCGGCACTGCCGACGGGCAGCGTCGTCGCCGACTCCGGTGCCGCCGGGTCGTACTCCGGCGGCGCGATGCCGATCATGCCGACTCCTCGATCTCTGCGAATGCTTCCAGTTCAGCCGCTTCGGCTGTCTTCAGCCGCTCCTCGGCCTCGTCGTCCGTCTCACGGGTGATGACGGCCCGGTAGCGCGGCTCGGTGTGCAGCAGCTCGCGGTGTACACCGACGGCCACCACCTCGTGGTTGTCGACCAGCACCACCCTGTCCGCGAGGTCCAGCAGGAGCGGCGACGAGGCGAAGACCACGGTCGTACGGTCGGCGCGCAGGCGCTTGACGCCCGCCGCGACCCGCGCCTCCGTGTGCGAGTCGACGGCCGATGTCGGCTCGTCCAGGACCAGCACCTCGGGGTCGGTCACCAGCGAACGGGCCAGCGCGAGGCGCTGCCGCTGGCCACCCGACAGGGACCGGCCGCGCTCGGTGATCCGCGTCCGCATCGGGTCGCCGTCGGTGTCCACGGACGCCTGGGCGAGCGCGTCCAGCACATCGCCGCACTGCGCCGCATCGAGCGCGTCCTCGGCGGACACCTGACCGGACGAGGGGACGTCGAGCAGCTCCCGCAGTGTGCCGGAGAGCAGCACCGGATCCTTGTCCTGTACGAGGACGGCGGCACGGGACTCGTCCAGCGTCAGCTCGTCCAGCGGCACGCCGCCGAGCAGTACGGACGTGGGGTTGTCCGCCTCGGCTGCCGGATGCCCGCCGAGGCGTTCGGCCAGCAGTCCGGCAGCGTCCGGGTCGCCGCACACCACGGCGGTGAACCGGCCTGCCGGAGCGAGAACTCCGGTGACCGGGTCGTACAGATCACCGCTCGGGCGGCCGTACTCGACCCCGGACGGCTCCGTCGTGCGGCGCAGCGCCAGCACGCGTGCCGCCCGCTTCGCGGAGGGCCGGGAGAAGGAGAAGGCCATGGCGATCTCCTCGACGTTTCTCAATGGGTAGTGCGTCAGCAGCACCGCGCTGTAGACGGTGACGAGCTGGCCCACCTCGATCCGGCCGTCGAGCGTGAGCTTCGCGCCGTACCCGACCACAGCGGTCATCAGCAGACCGGGCAGCAGCACCTGGATCGCGGAGATCAGCGCCCACATACGGGCGCTGCGGACGGCGGCCCGGCGCACCTCCTGCGATGCCCGGCGGTAGCGGCCGAGGAACAGCTCCTCTCCGCCGATACCGCGCAGCACCCGCAGGCCGGCGACCGTGTCGGAGGCCAGCTCGGTGGCCTTGCCCGCCTTCTCGCGCTGGATGTCCGCGCGCCGGGTGGCGCGGGGCAGCAACGGCAGTACGGCCAGGGCCAGTACCGGTACCCCGATCGCGACCATGAAGCCGAGCGTGGGCTCGTAGATCACCAGACCGACGCAGACCACGACCAGCGTGGTGGCGGCCGCAGCGAACCGCGACAGTGCTTCGACGAACCAGCCGATCTTCTCCACGTCACCGGTCGAGACCGCGATGACCTCGCCGGCGGCGACCCGGCGGGTCAGGACCGCCCCGAGCTCCGCGGTCCTGCGGGCCAGCAGCTGCTGGACACGGGCCGCTGCGGTGATCCAGTTGGTGACGGCGGCGCGGTGCAGCATCGTGTCGCCCAGCGAGATGGCCGCGCCGAGCAGCACGATCAGCCCGCCCGCGTACGCCAGCCGCTCGCCGGAGCGGTCCACCACGGCCTGGACGGCCAGGCCCACGCCGAGCGGCAGCCCGGCGATGCCGAGCTGGTGCATCAACCCCCAGAACAAGGCCTTGAACTGACCGCCCAGCTGATTCCGACCGAGCCACAGCAGAAAGTGCGTGCCGGACCGGACGTCGGGATCACCTGGATCGGGATACGGAAGATCGCGAATCTGCATGATGTCCCAGGGCTCGAAAGTGTGGCTCAAACCGTGCAAGGTTCGCCTTTCGGGACCCTCCGCGGCAATCGAATTTCGCGCGGGGGACACAGAACGCGCCAAGATCTGACACCTCGCTCTGGCGCACCTGACCTGCCGCACGCTTCACTCCTGACGCATGAAGAGACAGATCATGTCCATGCTCGCCGGACTGGCGCTGGCCGCGGGGTCGCTGCTCGGCGCGGGACCCGCCGCGGCGGCCGATACACCGCCCGCGGAGTTCGGCACCGACTGGCACGACCCGGTCACCGCCGTACCGCCCGTCACCCGCCCCCATGCGAAGTCCTGCCAAGTGACCGTCGCCGAGGCGCAGTTCCGCGATTTCACGCCGTACAAGGGAAGTTACGCACCGCCGAAGGGATGCGGCGACCGCTGGAGCAAGGTGGTGCTGCGGCTCGACGGGAGCGTCAAGGGGCGGCAGTACGACCGGCTCGGGCATCTCGCCGTCGGCGGCGTGGAGATCCTGCGCACCTCAACGCCGCAGCCCTCGCCGGACGGCATCGCCTGGTCGGTGGAGAAGGACGTCACGCGCTACAACGACATCCTGCGCCGTACCCAGCCGGTCGAGATGCTCATCGGCAATGTCGTCAATGAGACGTACACCGGCGTCTTCGACGTGAAGGTGACACTGACCTTCTACGCGGCCGAGCGCGCCGCGAAGCCGGCAGCGCTGCCCGACGAGGCGCCGGGCAGGGTGCCGGACACGGTGCTTGCCCTCGACGGCACTTCGCTCACCACTCCGCGCAACTCCGAGCGGATCCTTGCCGAGGTGTACGCCACCGGATCGGGCGGCGGCTGCGAGGAGTACTGGTATCTGACCGTCCCGGACACCGCCCCCTACTCGTGCAAAGCCGCGGGTGGTCCGTACCGCGAGGTGCAGATCACGGTGGACGGACAGCTCGCGGGAATCGCCGCGCCGTTCCCGACGGTCTGGACGGGCGGCTGGTCCAACCCCTTCCTCTGGTACGTGACGCCGGGGCCGCGCGCCTTTGACATCAAGCCGATCCAGTACGACCTCACGCCCTTCGCCGCGCAACTCAACGACGGCCGGCCGCACCGCGTCGAGGTGTCCGTCGTCGGAGTCCCGGCCGGCCGGACCGGCTGGAGCACGCCCACCAATGTGCTGGTGTGGCAGGACAACGGGAGTGATGTCGTCACCGGCGCGCTGACCCGCCACGAGGAGAGCACGCCCGTCAACTCGGTGACGTACACGCCCGGTTCCGAGCACCGGCTCGACACCAAGGGCGGTCACCGGCTCACCGTCGGCGGTCACCTCAACACCTCGCACGGTCGCGTCGCGACAACCGTGACCCGAGTGCTGGGCAACACCTCCGTACACCGCTGGACCGAGGGCGAGAACCTGGACGCGCTCAAGGGCACCTGGACGGACGACGGGACGGTGACCAGCGGACGCCGGATCTCGGCCACGCACCGGACGTACACCATGGACGGAGTCACAACGCTGGGCGCGGGCGGCCGCCTGCGTACCGTCCTCACCCTCGGGGACAAGGCCGACGCGGTCGTCGCACAGGGCGGGAAGCGCCTGACCTGGTCGCGGCTCGACGACACGTACAGCGGCGATGCGACCTACACCGCCAATGTGCCGCGCGACCAGCGGCACGCGGTCGGGGCGACGGCGGAGCGCTACCGGCTGTACGGCTCCGGGGGCTGCTACGACCGCAGCCTGCGGACCGTCCAGGGGACGGTGACCGAAGACCGGCTGCGCTGCTGAAGCGGGCACGGGCACGGGGGCGCAGGCGCGCGTCGACCGCGCCGACCGCAGGGCTCCGAAGGTGAGTTGCCGCGGCCGGCGGCGCGGACCGCGACGGGCCGTATGCTCCCGCTCCAGCAGTGCGGAGTGGGAGCTGCGGCCCGTCGCGGTCCTTCAGCAGCGTGGTCCCGGTCCGTCGACCAGGGTGGACAGCAGCCCGCCGAACACCTCGCGCTGTTCGGCGGTCAGCGGAGCCAGGATGTCCTCCGCGGCCGCGCGGCGGGCGCTGCGCAGCGCCCGGAGCGTGGCGCGGCCGGTGTCGGTGAGCTCGATCCGGGTCACCCTGCGATTGCTCGGATCGGGGATGCGGCGGACGCAGCCGCTCGTCTCCAGGCCGTCGACCAGGCTGGTCACGGCGCGGGGTACCACTTCCAGGCGCGCGGCGAGATCGGCCATGCGCGGCGGCTGGTCGTAATGCGCGACGGTGCGCAGCAGCCGGGACTGCGCGGGCGTGATCGCGATGTCGGCCGACTCCAGCTGCCGCTTCTGGCTGCGGTGGAGTCGTCGCGTCAGCCGCAGCAGTTGCTCGGCCAGCAGGCCGTCGGCGTCGGATGCCCCGGAAGATGAGTACAGCATGCCGGAACAATATCAGGAGCAGGCTCATTGTGAATATAGGTAACAGTGAGCTAAGCTCTCCAAAACTCTGCTGAACTACCCCTGTCCCACCCCCGACTCATCCCCTGTCGAAGGAGCCCATGCACCCCGAAGCCGTCACTTGGACACCCCCGCCCAAGGACCCGGAGCAGCCACCCGCCGAGGTGCAGCGCATCCTCCGGCTCTTCCGTCCCTACCGCGGCCGGCTCGCGATCGTCGGGCTGCTCGTCGCAGCCGCGTCGCTCGTCTCGGTCGCCTCGCCGTTCCTGCTGCGCGAGATCCTCGACACCGCCATCCCGCAGGGCCGCACCGGGCTGCTCAGCCTGCTCGCCCTCGGCATGATCCTCACCGCGGTGATGAACAGCGTCTTCGGTGTGCTCCAGACGCTGATATCCACCACCGTCGGCCAGCGCGTCATGCACGACCTGCGCACCGCCGTCTACGCCCAGCTGCAGCGCATGCCGCTCGCCTTCTTCACCAGGACCCGCACCGGAGAGGTCCAGTCGCGCATCGCCAATGACATCGGCGGGATGCAGGCGACCGTGACCTCCACCGCGACCTCCCTGGTCTCCAACCTCACGGCCGTGGTCGCCACCGTCGTCGCGATGCTCGCGCTGGACTGGCGGCTCACCGCTGTCTCGCTGCTCCTGCTGCCGCTGTTCGTCTGGATCAGCCGCCGGGTCGGCCGCGAGCGCAAGAAGATCACCACGCAGCGGCAGAAGCAGATGGCCGCTATGGCCGCCACCGTCACCGAGTCGCTCTCCGTCAGCGGCATCCTGCTCGGCCGCACAATGGGCCGGGCCGACTCGCTCACCAGGTCCTTCGCCGAGGAGTCCGAGCGCCTCGTGGACCTCGAAGTGCGCTCCAGCATGGCCGGCCGGTGGCGGATGTCGACCATCGGCATCGTCATGGCCGCCATGCCCGCCCTCATCTACTGGGCCGCGGGCCTGGCGCTCCAGTCCGGCGGAACCGCGATCTCCATCGGCACGCTCGTCGCCTTTGTCTCGCTCCAGCAGGGCCTGTTCCGGCCCGCCGTGAGCCTGCTCTCCACCGGAGTGCAGATGCAGACCTCGCTCGCTCTCTTCCAGCGGATCTTCGAGTATCTGGACCTGCCGGTCGACATCACCGAGCCTGTCGAACCGGTCCGGCTCGAAAAGGTCCGTGGCGAAGTGCGCTTCGAAGACGTCGACTTCGCCTACGAGGCGAAGCAGGCCCGGCCGACCCTCGACGGGATAGATGTCACGGTGCCGGCGGGTGGCAGCCTCGCCGTCGTCGGGCCCACCGGTTCCGGAAAGTCCACACTCAGCTATCTGGTGCCCCGGCTGTACGACGTCACCGGCGGCCGGGTCACGGTCGACGGCGTCGATGTGCGCGACCTCGACTTCGACACCCTCGCCCGGGCCGTGGGCGTCGTCTCCCAGGAGACGTACCTCTTCCATGCCTCCGTCGCCGACAATCTGCGCTTCGCCAAACCGGACGCCACCGACGCGGAGATAGCGGCGGCCGCCCGCGCCGCGCAGATCCACGACCACATCGCGTCCCTGCCCGACGGCTACGACACCCTGGTCGGCGAGCGCGGCTACCGCTTCTCCGGCGGTGAGAAGCAGCGGCTCGCCATCGCCCGCACCATCCTGCGCGATCCGCCCGTCCTCATCCTCGACGAGGCGACCAGCGCCCTCGACACCCGTACGGAGCACGCCGTGCAGCAGGCCATCGACGCGCTCTCCGCAGGCCGTACGACCATCACCATCGCCCACCGCCTCTCCACGGTCCGGGACGCCGACCAGATCGTCGTTCTCGAGGCGGGGCGCATAGTCGAGCGCGGCAGCCATGAGGAGCTGCTCGAGCGGGACGGCCGCTATGCCGCTCTGGTGCGCAGGGACGCGCAGTTGGCCCCCGTCGCACCCTGACACGGACCGCCCTCGTCCGGTACGGCATGATCACCGCCCGTGAGAGCTCTTCTTGGGGTGGAAGAACTGCCCGGATACCGGCCCGTCGACAACGACGTATGGGCGAACGACCAGGGCGATGTGCTGTCGCTGCACTTCTTCGGGCTGCCGCCGGACCTGCCCGCCTCGCTCGACGACGGTCCCGCGCTGCGTGCCGCACTCACCCGCCTCACGGCCGACGCGGGCGGCGGTCTGATCGAGGCCTCGGTGAAGAGTCTGGGACAGCTGCCCGCGCTGAAGCAGATACTCAAGCTGCCGCTGCCGGGACAGCCCGCGGGCCAGGCGTTCATCGGCAGTTTCACCGTGCCGCGCGCGACATGCAGCACCGTGGTGAAGATCCAGGCGCCGGAGCGCGGCATGACGGGAATGCGGGAGGCCATGGTGATGGCCCAGGTCGGCACCGACAAGTACTTCAGGCCGCACCCGTACGCGCCGGAGGTCCAGGGCGGTCTGCCCTTCCACGCCGCCGACCATGCCCAGTGGGACGCGCAGTTCCCCGACCACCTGCTGACCAGGGTCAGGCGCACCCTCGACACCCTTGCCGAGGCGGTCCAGGTGGTACCGGAGTTCGCCGCGCTGCCGCCCTTCGTGCGGTAGACCCGCGCGGGAGACCTCACGACCTCACGACCTCCCGACGTACGGCGCACCCGGCGGAGCCTGTCTCGCGCCTCGCCGGGTGCCGTGATCGGCGCAGGCTCCGGGTTAGCGTGCCCGTATGAGCAACGAACCGTCGTCGGCACAGCCCGGTCGCAGGCTCCGCCTGACCCGCCGTGGCCGGCTGGTCCTGATCGTGGTGAGCGCGGTCGTCGTCGCGGCTGCCGCGGTACTGGTGCCGCTCCTGCTGCCGAAGGAGACCACGGAGAAGAAGGCGACACTGGTCGTGCCCGAGGGCTGGCGCGCCTCGCAGGTGTACGCGGCGGTCGACAAGGCCCTCGACGTGGCATCCGGCACCACCCGGAAGGCGGCAGGCGCGGCGAAACTGAAACTGCCCGCCGACGCCAGGGGCAATCCCGAGGGTTACCTCTTCCCCGCCACGTATCCGGTCGACTCCAGGACCACGCCCACGACCCTGCTCAGTTACATGGTCAACACGGCCGGGCAGCGGTTCGGGGCCATGCACGTCAGCAGCGGCGCCCAGCGCAGCGGAGTGACGGCCTATCAGACCGTGAACATCGCCAGCATTGTGCAGGCCGAGGCCGATACGCCCCAGGACATGGGGAAGGTGGCGCGGGTCATCTACAACCGGCTCGCCCAGGGGATGCCGCTGCAGATGGACTCGACGCTGAACTACGCGCTGAACCGCAGCACTCTGGACACCACGGCGAGCGATATCAAGCTCGACAGTCCGTACAACAGCTATGAACGCCGGGGGCTGCCGCCCACTCCGATCGACAATCCGGGGGAAGAGGCGATGAACGCGGCGGTCAATCCGGCGCCCGGGAGGTGGCTCTACTTCGTCACAGTGGCGCCCGGGGACACCCGTTTCACTGCCAGTTACGAGGATCACCGGCGCAATGTCGAGGAGTTCAACGCCAAGCGCAGGAGCGCGGGCAACAGCGGCTGACGGCGCTCAGACCAGGGCCGGTTCGATCTCGCCCTCGCGCGCCGGCAGCCGCTTGATCTCACGGACCGCCGCCCGGCCCGCCCGGTTGGCGCCGATCGTCGAGGCCGAAGGCCCGTATCCGACCAGATGGATGCGGGCGTCCCGGACGGCGCGGGTGCCCTCCACCTGAATGCCGCCGCCCGGCTCGCGCAGCCGCAGCGGTGCGAGGTGGTCGATCGCCGCGCGGAAACCGGTCGCCCAGAGGATCACATCCGCCTCCACCGTCCGCCCGTCGTCCCAGGCGGCCCCGGTCCCGGTGATCCGGTCGAACATCGGCAGCCGGTCCAGAACCCCGTTCGCGCGGGCGCGGCGTACGGCGTCGTTGACCGGCAGCCCGGTGACGGAGACCACGCTCATCGGCGGCAGTCCGCGCCGAACCCGCTCCTCCACCATGGCCACCGCCGCCCGGCCGGCACCCTCGTCGAACGGCCCCTCGCGGAAGACGGGCGGCCGGCGCGTCACCCAGGTCGTGTCCGCTGCCACCTCCGCGATCTCCATCAGATGCTGCGTCCCCGAGGCGCCACCGCCCACCACGATCACGCGCTGCCCGGTTAACTCCTCGGGCCCCGGGTAGTTCACGGTGTGCAACTGCCGCCCGCGGAAGGTCTCCTGGCCGGGGTAGCGCGGCCAGAACGGACGGTCCCAGGTGCCCGTCGCATTGATCAGCGCCCGCGCCGACCAGCTCCCCTCCGAGGTCTCGACGAGCAGCCGCCCGTCCTCGCCCTCGCGCACCGCCGTGACATCGACGGGCCGGTGGACCTTCAGGTCGAAGCGCTCCTCGTACGCCGAGAAGTACTCGCCGATCACCGCGGAGGAGGGCCGCCCGTCATCGGCCCCGGTCAGCTCCATGCCAGGCAGAGCATGCATGCCGTGCACCTTGCCGTATGTCAGTGAGGGCCAGCGGAACTGCCAGGCTCCACCGGCCCGCGGGGCATGGTCGAGCACCACGAAATCGCGGTCCGGCTCCAGTCCGGCGCGTCGCAGATGGTAGGCGCCGGACAGTCCCGCCTGTCCGGCGCCGATGACGACCACGTCCACGTCTCGCACCCCGAAGTTGTTCACGGTTCTACCAACCGCGCCGGGGTCGTGGATCTTCCCGCTCCGCTCAGCGGAATCGGAGGGGTCAGAGGAAGTTGACCCCCTGGGCCAGCGGCAGGCTGTCCGAGTAGTTCACCGTGTTGGTGGCCCGGCGCATATACGCCTTCCAGGCGTCCGAGCCGGACTCGCGGCCGCCGCCGGTCTCCTTCTCCCCGCCGAATGCTCCGCCGATTTCCGCACCGGACGTGCCGATGTTGACATTGGCGATACCGCAGTCGGAGCCGTCGGCGGCCAGGAAGCGCTCCGCCTCCCGCTGGTCCTGCGTGAAGATGCTGGAGGACAGGCCCTGCGGGACCCCGTTCTGCAGCGCGACCGCCTCCTCCAGCGTCCGGTAGCTGAGCACATACAGAATCGGGGCGAAGGTCTCCCGGCGGACCACGGCGGTCTGCGCGGGCATCCGCACGACCGCGGGCCGTACATACGCCGCCTCCGGCGCCTGCTCCGCCAGCTGCCGGTCGCCGCCGGTCAGGATCTTCCCGCCGTCGGCCTCGGCCGCCGCCAGCGCCTCGGTCATACCCCGGTGCGCCGTGCCGGAGATCAGCGGGCCCACCAGGGTGGTCTCCTGGAACGGGTCGCCGACCGGCAGCTGGCCGTAGGCGTGGACGATCTTCTCCACCAGCCGGTCCGCGATGTCCTCGTGGACGATCAGGCGGCGCAGGCTGGTGCAGCGCTGGCCCGCGGTGCCCGCGGCGGAGAAGACGATCCCGCGCACGGCGAGGTCGAGATCGGCCGACGGAGTGACGATCGCCGCGTTGTTCCCGCCCAGCTCGAGCAGACAGCGGCCGAATCGGGTGGCCACACGGGGGGCGACCTCGCGTCCCATACGGACCGATCCCGTCGCGCTCACCAGGGCCACCCGTGCGTCGTCGACCAGCCGCTCACCCGCCTCGCGCCCGCCGAGCAGCAGCCGGTGCACACCCGCGGGCGCACCGGTGTCGGCGGCGGCGCGGGCGAGCAGGGCGTCGCAGGCGAGAGCGGTCAGCGGGGTCAGCTCCGAGGGCTTCCAGACGACCGTGTCGCCGCAGACCAGTGCGAGCGTGGTGTTCCACGACCAGACGGCGACCGGGAAGTTGAAGGCGGAGATCACACCGACAACACCCAGCGGGTGCCAGTTCTCCGAGAGCCGGTGACCCGGCCGTTCGGAGGCCATGGTCCGGCCGTACAGCTGACGCGAGAGCCCGACCGCGAACTCACAGATGTCGATCATTTCCTGTACTTCGCCGAGCGCCTCGGAACGGATCTTGCCGGCCTCGATGGTGACGAGGTCCGCCAGGTGCTCCTTGTGCTCGGTCAGCAGCTCGCCCAGCCGCTTGACCAGCGCGCCACGCTGCGGCGCGGGAACGGTACGCCACTGCCTGAACGCCTCCTCGGCCACGCCGATCTCCGCGTCGGCCTGCTCGGGCGGCGTGGCGGGCAGCGTGAAGAGAGCCTCGCCGGTCAGCGGTGTGCGGGCGACGAGATCGCCACCGCCCGGGGGAAGTTGCGCACCGCAGCGGAGCAGGCTCTCCTTCGCCCGGGTGCGCAGGGAGTCGATGTCGGGGAGCGTGATGCTGTTGGTGGTCAAGACGTGTCCTTGGAGAGTCCGAGGGCCCGGCGGGCCTGCCGAAGTGAGCTGTCCTGCTGAGCGGCGTAGAGGTCGAAGGGGTCGTGGACGGGGCGCTCCAGCACGCCGGAGAGCCACTGCTGGTCGTAGTGGGCGCCGGTGGCGGTGGTGTCCCGGGTGCCCTCGTCGGTGAGGTTCGACTGGAAGATGCCGGCGGCAGACGCGGGCAGGAAGTCCTCGTAGACGATGGGGTGGGCGCTCACCCAGCCCCCGTCGAGGAGGCCTGCGAGATCCTCCGGCGGGCGGCGGCCGTCGCCGGGCCGGCCCGCTACCGGCTCGTAGCGGAAGAACGCCTTGTCCTGGACGGCCAGTTGGTGTTCGGTACGCGGGAAGCGGCCGGCCCAGACCTCGGCCGGTTCGCCGATCAGCTCGTCGTAGAGCGCGCGGCCCGACCGGGTGAGCGCGATGCCGCGCGCCTCGACCTCGCCGAACCTGACCCGCAGGGATCCGGCGGCGACACTGCCGTCGGGTTCACGGAAGCGGCGGGGCTCGGCCAGGGCCCGGAACGATGTCTGGCGCAGCAGCACGTCAGGGCCGTCCCAGCGCGGCGGACCCTGGATCCGGTCGATCATCGTGATGCCGCGGTCCGCCATCCGCCGGTAGAGCTCGTCGATGTCGAGTACGCGGGGGGTGAGGTGGTTGATATGGGTGCTGGTGACGCCGCCGATGTCGGCGGCGACGGCGGAGATCCGCTCCAGTTCCGCGTACCAGGCGCGGTCCACGGGCTGTGATGACAGCTCGAAAGCGGCGACCGCCAGAGTCAGGAATTGCTCTGCGGCTGCCTCGTCGAGGCCCTGCTCCCGCTCGGCCCGCGCGGCCAGGTCGAGGAGCTCCGGCGGGAACAGCTCGCGCCGGCCCAGGAAGGACTCCAGCCGGGCCTCGAGTCCGGCGTCGAAGAAGCGCCGGTCGGCCGTGGTGAGCATGGAGGTGAAGACCCGGAAGGGGTTGCGTTCCAGCTCCTCGGCCTCGATGGGCCTGAAGGCGGTGGACACGACCGGGACGGCGCTGGCCGCGGCTTCGCGCAGATCGTAGAAGCCCACCGGCTCCATGCCCAGCGCGGCGAAGACCTGGGCGGCCTGGCGCATCTCGCGCGCGGTACCGACCCGGATGGCGCCGTGCCGCTCCGCCGTGACCCGCTCGATGCCGCCGAGCCCTCCCGTGTCGCCGCCCTTGCTGATCACCTCGTCGTTGACCTGGGCCGACACCTCCAGAAGCGTGGTGTACGCGGGGACCTCCATGCCGTACATGTCGGAGAGACGGCGGGCGAACGCGGCGCGCAGCCGCCAGACGGGAATCATGCGGTCCTCCTTACCCTCCGGTGTACTGCAGGATCAGATGATGTGGGCCTCGGGGCGGACGGCCGCGGCGTGTCCCTCGAAGCGGGTCGCGGCGAGCGGCCCGACATCGATGAACGGCGTCCTGTCGAGGTAGAGGTCACGGACGATCTCGCCGACCGCGGGCGCCTGCAGAAAGCCGTGCCCGGAGAATCCGGTGGCATACAGAAAGCCGTTCACCTCGCCCGCCCGGCCGATCAGTGCATTGCGGTCCGGAGTCATCTCGTACAGCCCGGCCCAGCCGCTCCGGGCCTGAAGGCCGGCCAGTGCAGGTGCCCGCCGGGCCGCCGCCTCGCGGAACGGCTCGAGCCACTCCTGGCTGAACTCGCGCCCGAATCCCGGCTCCTGGCGCGGGTCGGACAGCCCGAGGACAAGCCCGCCCGCGCCGTCGTTGTGGAAGTAGAGCGTGGAGTCGAAGTCGAGGGTGAAGGGGACCCTCGGCGGCGCGGGACTCAGCGGCCCGGTCAGCGCGATCTGCCGGCGCAGCGGGGTGACGGGCAGCTCCACACCGGCCATCGCGCCGACGGCCGCGGACCAGGGGCCCACGGCGCAGACCACCGTCGAGGTGCGTACTGTCCCCGACGTCGTACGCACCGCCCGCACCCGCCCGCCGCCGACATCGATGCCGGTGACGGTGCAGTGCGTACGGAGGGTCGCGCCGAGGCGCCGGGCGGCGCGCAGATAGCCGTGCACGGCCGCCTTCGGCAGCGCATAGCCGTCGTCGGGGGAGTACGCGGCGGCGACGACGGAATGCGGATCCACGTAGGGGCACAGCTCGTGCGCCTCGCGGGGCGTGATGATCCTGCTGCGGACACCGAGCTCGTTCTGTACGTCGACGGCCTGCTGGAACGTCGCCACCTCTGCCTCGCTGCCGAGGAGGAAGAGATAGCCGACGCTCTCGATGCCGATGTCGGCCCCGGGGCGGGTGATGAAGGCCCGCCAGGCCTCCAGACTGCGCTGCCCCAGCCTGATGTTGAGCGGATCCGAGAACTGGGCGCGAATCCCGCCGATCGGCTTGCCCGACGAGCCCGACGCCGGTTCGTCGCGCTCCAGAACCAGGACGTCCCGCACCCCGGCCTCTGCCAGATGGAAGGCGATGCTCGCCCCGACGACGCCACCGCCGACGATGACGACCTCAGCGCTGTGAACCATGAAGAGAGCCGTCCCGTCTGCTCGACACATCGCGGTGGATCGCGGCATGAGGCGGAGTTCCGTACGGTGACAGCCATGGTGGACGCCACCGACTCTTCGCGTCCATTGACAGTTTCAGCAGTCGATCTTTTAGATCCTCTCCATGGAACTGGGTGGAGTACATCTGCGCGCACTGGCCGAACTCGACCGCTGCGGCACCATGACGGCGGCCGCCGCGGCCCTCGGCTACACCCCTGGCGCGATCTCCCAGCAGATCGCTCAGCTGGAGCGGACCGCGGGCGCGCAGCTGATACGGAGAGTCGGTCGACGGGTCGAGCTCACGGACGCCGGGCACACGCTGGTCGTCCACGCCGGCCGCATCCTGCGGGCCCAGGCCGAGGCGGCGGCCGCCATCGAGCGCACCCGCACGGAGATCTCGGCGCGGCTGCGGCTCGGCGTGTTCGGCACAGCGGCAGCGGCCTTCCTTCCGCCCGCCCTGCGCCGGCTCGGCGAACACCACCCGGGGGTCGAGGTGGTGAGCCAGGAGGTGGATGTCGACCAAGCCCACGCGGAGGTCTCCGCCGGTCGGGTGGACCTGGCGCTCGGACTCGACTATCCGGACGCTCCGCTCGCCCGGGACGAGGCCTTTGAGCTGGTACGACTCCACTCGGAGCGCTTCACAGTGGCTGTGCCGGCCGATCAGGCGCCGCCCGACACGACGTCCTGGCGGCTGACCCAGCTGGCCGGCCGGGACTGGATCCTGCCCGCGTCCCATACGTACTACGGACGTGCCGTGCGTACCGCCTGCCGCCGGTCCGGATTCGAACCCCGCGTCGCCCATGAGGTCACCGACACCGCGACCTCCCTGGCCATGGTCGGGGCGGGTCTCGGCGTGGCGCCGCTGACCGGGCTGATGCTGAGGCTGCGCTCGGAGGGCATCGCCTCGGTGCCCCTCGACGACCTGGTCGAGCGGCATGTCGTGGTGGCCGTACGCGCCGCCTCGCGGGGGCGGCCGTCGGTGGAGGTGCTCATCGAGGCACTGCGGCGGGCGGCGACGGCTGAGCCCTGACGCCGTGCGCGCCGACACCCGGTCACCGCGCCTTCGTATGGGCGCTGTCGGACGAGGTCCCGCGCGAGTGCGTCCTCGGTCCGAGCAAGGGCGATCTTGCCGAATGGACGAGAAGATGGACACATGCCCGGACAGTTCACCACCAGGATCCTGACCATCACCACCGGCTCCGTGGAGACGGTGACCGATCTGACCCACGCCTGCGAACAATTCCTCCAGGAGGCCGCGAGCGGCCGGGACGGCCTGCTCAACATCTTCGTCCCGCATGCGACGGCGGGCGTCGCGGTCATCGAGACCGGCGCGGGCAGCGACGACGATCTGCTCGCCGCGCTGCACACCCTGCTGCCTGCAGACGACCGCTGGCAGCACCGGCACGGCAGCCCGGGCCATGGCAGGGACCATGTACTGCCCGCCTTGGTGCCGCCGCACGCCACGCTGCCGGTGATCGGCGGCCGGCTGGAGCTCGGCACCTGGCAGTCGGTCTGCCTGGTGGATACCAACCGCGACAACCCGGACCGTCAGGTGCGGTTGACTTTCCTTGGGTAGCGGTCGCGAGCGCGACCGTACCCGGCATCCCCGGCCCCACCAAGTGGCCTTCTTGTCTGCCGTTTCAGCAGATTCTTCGTCTGCTGGTGGTACAGGAACCACACCAGGGCGGTGCACCGCTTCCGGGTCGGCGGCAGGGCTGCGATGGCGGATGCGCCCCGTAGCGGACGGCCACCGAAGGTCAACCGGGCAGACCTGGACGCGCTGGAGCACATGCTGGACGACAGCGTGGAGGCGGCTGGCCCATCCTGGACGCTGCCCCGGCTCGCAGCATGGCTGGCTGCAGAACGCGGCGTGAACGTCCACTCAGCGCGGCTTTCCGTCCTGCTCACATGGGGCGGGTTCCGGTACAAACGCACCCGTACCAGCGTGCGGCACGAGGCCGAGGAGCCCTCCAGCAGATCGCCCGGGATCAGCTGGAGGGCCTGCGGCTGTACGGCTGAGGGCAGCCCGCCGACCAAGCTGCGAACCGCAAACGTCTGGGCAGCCACGACGGCCGTCCGCCAGCCTTCGACCGCGAGGCATACAAGCGACGCAACACCGTCGAACGCTGCATCAACAAGCTCAAACAGTGGCGCGGCCTGGCCACCCGCTACGACTTCATCTGGTCAGCGAGGTGATCCGAAAAAACGGCCTAGAGCTTTGCGATGTCCTTGTGGACCAGTTCGGAGCCGTGGTACGCAGCCAAGCGCACCTTGAGCTGATGGCCCTTGGGTGCCTTGATGATCCGGTTGAGCGTCTCCCCCATGCTGCCGCCGTAACACGGAGGCTCGGAGTTGAGGGCGGTCCAACCGTCCCCCACGTCCTTCGGGTCGTTCCACTCCACCCAGACGCAGTCGGGCTCGCCGGAGAAGGCCTGCAGCGAGATGATCTTGACCGAGTTCACCGCGCCGTCGACGCGCTCATAGGTCACAGCCGCGGAATTGTGGTGGAGGCCGGCACCGGCCTCCAGGTTGACCTTGCTGGCCGCGGTATCGGCAGCGGCCGGAGCCGCTCCTCCCGCGATCGTCGCGGCCACGACCGCGACGGTGACAAACAGGGCAGGTAAGCGCATGATCCGTCTCCACGAAGCTAGTTGAGGAAGACTCATCTTGTGAGATTGACTTCCGTGGGAAACGCGAAGCCTCCGGCTCCGCCGACACACGACGAGAGCCTCGGAATTGTCCCGCCTCCCAGAACGCCCTCACCCTCTCGCGGAGTAACGGCCGAGCGCATCGGTGAAACCACTTAGTTCGACTACGTAAGCGCGCGTTAACCTCGGTATTTCATGACGGTCCGTCGGGTGTTCGGCGGGCCGTTTCGGCTGTTCAGGCTGAATGTGGGCAGGCTTGGGAGCCGGCTGGCGCGCGGTGGGCGGCGGGTTCCACGGCTCCGCTGGGTGGTGCGGGTGGCGTGGTCAGGCAAGATCCGGAAGAGAGGGCCTAGCTAGGGGGTGTTTTGTGGATCTTGCCGGGTCGCGGGGTCTGGCACGCCCTCCCCTGACACCCCCAGGGTCTGTCGCGGGGGCCGACCGGTCATGTGTTGTCCGCCTCGTCCTCCCGGGCGAGCGCGGCGAGGTCCGGAAGCAGCCCGGCCAGTTCCTCCAGCAGCTTGTGCATGTCCACGACCTCGGGCAGCGGGTACACGAAGCACGCCCCGTCCTCCCTGAACGAGACCGCCGGTCCGGCCAACCTCACCAGGCGCTTCGGCAGATCCGAGGCGTAGAACCGCTCGGCCGTCCCCGCGGAGTCGTCGCTCATCGTCAGGTACGGCAGATCCTTGGAGAAGGTGAGATTGAGCTCCGCCGCACTCCAGTGGCGCTCCAGACGTAGGTTCGGTCCGCTGCCCCGAAGGTCGAAGCACACTATCAGCCAGTGCTGGTCGTCCCTGCGCGAAATCTGCTCGTAACGCCTGGCGACGGTGACCTGGTGGTCGCCGAGTTGGCCGGTAACGGTGATTCCGTGCCACGTTCGCAACAGCCAGGGGAAGTGGCCCGCGTACCCGGCCCACTCCTCTCCGTCCTTGCCGCGCTCGATTCGCTGCCAGCCGGGACGGGCGGTCAGGACGCGCATCGCCCGCTCCGCCTTGCCGACCCGACGAGCGGTACGGACCGCGAAGTTGAGTCCGATCAGGGACGGGGCCAAGATGACGGCGAAACCAATGATCCAGCCCACCACGTACGTCCTTTCGCTCCACCCCGGGAAGTCCGTTCGCCCCCCATCTTCAGCACCGGGTCGCCGCAAAGCATCGGTGAAACTACGTAAAGGGCTACGGAGACCGCGTGTTCACACCCTGCCGCCGAAGAGGACCTGAACCTCCCGGATGAGGCCGTCCCGCACGGTGATCGCCTCGACGTTGTGGTGCCGGGCGCCCGTCGTGAGCCTGTACTCATAGTGCACGAAGACGAGTTCGTCGTCGGCCGGGACGACGGGCAGCAGCCGCTGCTCCGTCATCCGGTCGGCGGTCGGGAAGCACCGGTCGAAGAACGCCGCCTTGTCAAACTGGTCGTCCTGCGGGCTGGTGAAGGTGAAGTCGTCGGCGTAGAGGGGGACGTGCCGCGGCACGGTCCTGCGACCTGTAGCGCCGGAACGCGGCCTCGACGGCGTCTTGGGGACGGTCGGTCATACGGCCACCGTACGACCGCGTGCCGCTGGCCTCCAGCCCGAGCACCTGGCTGAGGCATGGGCGTGGATCATGTGCGATGGGGCGGCCCGCGCAGACACGTCCGACCAGCAGCCGCCTGCCGCGAACCGTCAGCCGGGCATTACGGTGGGACACGGAGGCCAGGCCGGAATCCACCTGTCGAATGGCGCCCCCAGGGACTGTGCAGCCGGCTCCCGCCGGGGATGATGACGTTTCTATGAAGGTATCGGCTGCTTGTGCAGGCAGGGTGCGGAGGAGCGACCACTCGGGAATGCACACGCGGACGTGGGGGGAATGGAGACGCGGTGGAACCGGCGTGGGACGAGACGGCGACGATGCTGGTCGGCAGAGCTGACGAACTGAAGCGGCTCATCTCGGTGATCGGCAGTCTGGGGCAGGACTGCGTTCCCGCTGTCGTGGACATCGCCGGAGACGCCGGCATGGGGAAGAGCCGGCTGCTGAGCGAGCTCTGTGCGCGGGCGCGGCAGGATGGGCTGACCGTGCTGCGCGGCAGGGCCACGGAGTACGAGCAGCACACTCCGTTCCAGACGTTCAGGGACGCGTTCGCCGACGTCGATCGTGCCTTTCTCGACTCGGATGCCGTGCCCGAGGTGGCGGCAACGGTGCTGCGCGGAGCCGACAGTGTGCAGGGCTCGGATTCGGGTTCGGGCAACCGTGACCGGTTCGGCCTCTATCGCGCCGTCGCGGAAGTGCTGACCAGGCTCGGGGAGCACAGCGGGTTGGTGATGGCCCTGGACGACCTGCACTGGGCGGATCCCGCGTCTTTGGAGTTGTTGGACCATGTGATCCGGCACCCGGTGGGCGGCCGGGTGCTTCTGGTCGTGGCCCGACGAGAACGGCAGACGCCGCACTCCCTTGCCGCTGCTCTGACACGCGGCGTCGACAGTGGGGCCGTACTGCGCACGGCGCTGCGACCACTGCCCGAGCAGGCGTCGATCGAGGCGCTCGCCTCCGACCTGCCACCGGGCGACGCGAAGCAGATCTATGAATCCAGCGAGGGCAACCCGCTGTACCTCCACTGCCTTCTGCACGCCTACCGGCATGGCGCGTCGTCGCGCGGCACCACCGTCCGGGCCCACGACGACACTGCGTCCGCAGTGCCGAGCGGACTGGGATCCCTGCTCCTGGACGAGCTGACTGCGCTGACCGCGACGCAGCGCCGTACCGCCGAAGCAGTGGCGGTCCTCGGCGACCATGCCACGCACACAATGCTGAGCCTGACGACCGGACACACCACGCCGGAGGTACTCGACGACTGCATCGGTGCACTGGCGCGGCGCGATCTGCTGCGCGTGGGGTCCGACGGCCGCTGGACACTGCGCCACCCGCTGCTGCGGGCACTGGTCTACGAGAACACCGCCGCACCACGCCGTGCCGAGATCCACCGCGGCGCGGCGGACGAACTGGCCCGGGCAGGTGCCTCCGCCGCCGAGCGTGCTCATCACGTCGAGCGGTCGCTGGTGGGCTGGGATCCCGTGTCGGCGGCCGTGTTGATTGAGGCGGCCGCCCAGTGCGCCCACACGGCGCCCGCGACGGCCGCTCATCTGCTGGACGTCGTCCTCCGGCTCATGCCGGACACGCCCGCCTGCGCACAGCAGCGTGGAGAGTTGACGCTGGCGCGCGCCAGAGCACTCGCTGTGGGCGGCAGCCTGCGGGAAAGCCGCGACCTGCTCCACATGCTGATCAGTAGGTCCGGGCAGGACGACGCATCGCTGCGCAGGGATGCGATAGCGCTGTGCGCCATGATGGAACGGCATCTCGGACACTCCCCGGAAGCGACGGCCCTGCTGCAGCGGGAACTGGCCCGCAGTCCCGGCCCCGAGCCCCGCCAGGCGGTCTCCTTGGGACTCGCGCTGGGCATGGCCGCCCTGAACACCGTCTCCTACCCCGACGTACGTGACGAGATCGAGCGGACGCTCTCGGTGGCCCGCTCCCACGGCGACCTCATGGGAGAGTTGGGAGCCTTGGCGCTGGGGTCGTTGGGAGAGGCATACGAAGGGGAGACGGCGGCGGCCCGCCGGCTCGCCGATGTCGCCGCCGGGCTCGCAGACGGTCTCACCGACCCCAACCTCACGGAACTGTGCGAGTCGCTGGTGTGGCTGGCCTGGGCGGAAGCCCTGCTCGAGCGCTACGCCGACGCGGAACGCCACGCCGACCGGGGTCTGGACATCGCCCGCCGCAGCGGTCAGGTCCACGTCCTGCCACACCTGCTGAGCAGCAAGGCCTTCGTGCACCTCAACACCTGTCGGCTGCCGTCCGCCCTGGAGTCGGCCGAGGAGGCGGAAGCCGTCGCACGAGCCATCGGCAGCAGCGACCTCCTGGCCTTCACCCTGTGCTTCAAGGCGCTGATCCTCCTCCTGCGGTGCCCCCTGGGTGACACCAGAGCCTTGACGACCGCCGAGGAGGCCGTGGCTGCGGCCGGTGGAAGCAGACACTGGTGGGCGTCGTTGGCCAGGTGCGTGCTCGGTCACACGGCGCTCGTGAGCGGCGACCCGCACCGTGCGCAGGACGCCATCCTGAACGCCGGCGGTCCCGAACTGCTGGGGCTGCAGCCCTCCATACGCCCCGGCCAGCTGGACACCCTCGTCAGCACCGCCATCGCCATCGGCGACGCCGAGCAGGCCGCGCGCTGGGCCGCACAAGCCGTCGAGGAAGCCGACCGGATGGGTCTTCACGGTCAGCGCGGGGCGGCACTGCGCGCCGAGGCGGCGCTCGCCCAGCACCACGGTGACAGCCGCGCCGCAGCACATCTCTTCGAGCGCGCCGCGCAGGCGTACGCGCCGTCCGGTGCGACGGTCTGGGAGGCGTACTCCCTGCTGCTGGCGACGGCCCAGGCGCAGGCCGCTGGCGACGGTCCGCGCGCCGTCGCGATGTGGGAGCGGGCCCGCCGTCTCGCCGACGACGGCGGCGCGCGCCTGCTGTCCGACCTGGCCTCGATTGTGCGCCCCCAGGCCGAGGAAACCTTGCGCGCACCCACGGAGCTCGACCAACTGACCACACGTGAACGGGAGATTGCCGAACTCGTTGCCGAAGGACTGAGCAACCAAGCCATCGCGACGAAGCTGTACCTCAGCCGCCGCACGGTCGAAACCCACCTGTCGGCCATCTACCGGAAGACCTCCGTGCCGTCCCGCTCGGCACTGGCAGGCCTCATGACGCGTACGGCCCTCGACCGTCGCGCGTGAACAACGCACCACAGTTGAGGAACGACGCATGGCTCAGGCCGTGGCGTCCCGGTAGTCGCCGAGGCAGCGGAAGGCGCCCCCGGACGCCCGGAACAGGTACATCGCGTCCGTGTAGCGGTAGGTGGAAGAGTCGTAGCGCAGCCGTTTGGTGTTCCCCCGGTAGTCGGTCTCGCGCAACCGGCCCACGATCGCGCCCCGCTCCGCGCGCGACGCACCCAGCGCCGTCATGGCGCGGGCCACGAAGAGCGTCGCGTCGTAGGCCTCGGCGGAGTACCAGGGCGGGGCGGTGCCGAAGCGTGCGCGGTAGGCGGTGACGAACGACTTCGCGGCCGTCACCGTGGTCGGATCGAGGAAGGCGGTGGCGAACACCCAGCCCTCGGCGGCGTCGCCCGCCGAGGCCAGGAAGCGGGAGTCGAGGGCGCGCTGGGTGGCCAGCCGCGCACCGGAGTAGCCGGCGGAGCGCAGCGCGCGGGCCAGCCGCGCGGCCCGCGGGTACCCGCCGGCGAACACCACCGCGTCCGCTCCGGCATCCGTCACCGACTCCGCGAGGATACGGAAGCCGTCGGCCGAGTCGTCCTCGGCGGCGAGGGTGCGCCGAACCGTGGTGCGCTGCCCGGATCGCACGGCCTCGTCGACGCCCGCGCACAGACGCCAGCTGAAGTCGCCCTCAGCGGCGTCGTCGATCAGCACCGTGTTGTGGGCCCCGGCGGTGCGGACGAGGTACGCGACGACCGGCGCCGCCAGGGTCGTGTCGTCGGGGCGGGTGGCCGTGTACACCCGGTAGGTGGTGGGGGACACATCGTCGAGTCCGACCGACACGGAAACCATCGGGAGCAGTGCCTGCTGGTAGAGGCCGAGGGTGGCCTTCGCACAGGCATCGGTGGTCGGCCCGAGCACCGCGCGGACCCGCTCGTCGGCCGCCAGTCGCCGGGCGACCTGGCGCGCCCGGGTCGCGCTGCCTTCGTCGTCGTGCACCTGGAGTGTCAGGTCGAAGCCGCGGCCGGCGCGGGCGTTGAGGTGGTCGACGGCGAGGCGTACGCCGTTCTCGTGGGCGCGGCCCGTCGTACGGCCGCTGCCGCTCAGGTCGGCGTGCAGGGCGACCACCAGCCGCGGCAGCCGCGACTCGGCGCCGTCCGTTGCCGAGGCGCGGCCGGGGCGGTTCGCCGTCCACCAGGCCGCCGTTCCGCCGGCCGCCAGGACCCCGGCGGCCGAGCCCAGTACCAGGAAGCGGCGGCGCGTGGCGCCTCCCGGGCCGACGGCCGTCTCGTCGCCGGGCGGTGCGTCGGCCGCCGTCGCCCCGGACACCTCGGTCGCCTCGACGGCGGGCAGGGCGAGCACGGCGGCCGAACGGCGCGCGATCAGCTGGATCAGGGACTCCGGCAACCAGCCCCCGCCCTCGCCCGCACCGTCCAGGGCCCGCCGTACCTCGGCCACGGCCGGCCGGGAGCCGGGCTCCTTCACCAGGCACCCCCGCAGCAGCGGCAGCAACGGCTCCGGTACGCCGTCCAGGTCCGGCTCGTCGTGGACCGTGCGCATCAACATCTCGGCCGCGGAGCCCCGCCCGAAAGGGCGCTCGCCCGTCACGGCGTACGCCAGCAGACAGCCGAGTGAGAAGATGTCACTGGCCGGCCCGATCTCCCGGCCCCTGCCTTGGGCCTGTTCGGGGGAGAGGAATCCGGGGGAGCCGACCACCATCCCGCTGGCGGTGAGCGCGGTGTCCTCCGGCATCCGGGCGATACCGAAGTCGATCATCCGGGGTCCGTCGACCGCGAGCAGCACATTGCCGGGCTTGACGTCCCGGTGCACAAGACCCGCCCCGTGCACCGAGTCCAGCGCGTCGGCCAGCCGCGCCCCCAGGACGCGGACGGTCCCGCACGGCAGCGGGCCGCACTCCTCCACCGCCTCCGCCAGTGAGGGTCCCGGCACGAACGCCGCGGCGAGCCACGGAGACTCAGCGTCCGGGTCCGCGTCGAGCAGGGGCACCACCCAGGGGTTGGTGACCCTGCCCGCCGTCTCCACCTCCCGGCGGAAACGGGCCCGGAATCCCGCGTCGTCCGCGTGCGCCGCGCGGATCACCTTCACCGCGGCGAGCGCGCCTGTGGGGGAGCGGGCCAGGTACACCACGCCCATGCCGCCCGCGCCCAGCCGACGCAGCAACCGGTAGTCCGCGATCCTGGCCGGGTCGGCGCCGCGCAACGGCTCCATCAGGCTCCCATCAGGTGGACACCTGGTAGGGCGCCACGCCCTGGTACGCGAACCGGCCGCCGTCGACCTTCCACAGGTACACCCCGCTGCCGTCGATGACCAGGGTCCCGGTCGTCTTGTCGAACGCGAAGTTCCTGGTGATCCCCTTGTACGTGGCCGAGCGCAGCGCCGTCGTCAGGTTCTGCCGGGTGCGGCGCCCGGCGGTCAGCGAGCCCAGACTCTTCACGGCGAGCTGCGCCACGTCGTACGTCTCGACGGCGTACCGCTCCGGCTCCGCGTCGAAACGCTTGCGGTAAGCGGCCGTGAACGCCTTCGCCCCGGGCGCCACGGTGGCGTCCATGACCGGGGCGACGATCACCCAGCCGTCGGCCGCGTCCCCCGCGGCGGACAGGAACCGGGCGTCAAGCACCCCCTGCGCGGCGGCCCTGGCCCCCGGGAAGTCACGGTTGCTCAGTTCCCGGGCCAGCAGCGCGGCGCGGTCGTGATAGCCGGCGAAGACCACCGAGTCGGCGCCCCCGTCCAGCAGGGCGTCCAGGGTCGGCCCGAAGTCGGTGCGCAACGCGCTGACCACCTTCGGCACGGCCGGCTGCCGTTCGTCCCGAAGGATCTTGGCGAGGGTGCTGCTGATCGCCCAGGCATAGGCGTCCGCCGCCCGGTCGTCGACGATCCCGACGGTGCGCGACTTCGCGGTGCCCCGCAGGTACGCGTCGAGGTAGAGCGCCAGGATCGGGTCCGTCACCCGGGCGTGCAGGAAGGACCGGCTGCCCCTCGCCGCCAGCACTGTAGCGCCGGGCGACACCGCGATCAGGGGCAGTGTGGCGGCGTCGTACGTCGCCAGCGAGGCCAGGGCGGTGGCGTCCGTGGTGGGACCGATCACGGCCAGCACGGAACGGTCGGCGACGAGCTTCTCGGCCGCCTCGGGCGCCCGAGCCGGATCGCCGCCGTCGTCCACCGTCTTCACGGCGAGGGTGAAGGGCCTGTTCGCACGGGAGTTGAACTCGTCGACCGCGAGACGCAGCCCTCGTTCCTGAGCCCGGCCGACCGCTTTCTGATCGCCGGTCAGGTCAGCGTGCAGACCGAGGGTGTGCACGGGACCGGACGCCTTCGGAGTGGGGCCGTCGTTCGCGCCGTCACGGGAGAGCGCGCTCCACGCGGCCAGTCCGCCCCCGGCCGTGACAGCCGCCGCGCCCCCGGTCAGGAGCAGGAAACGGCGCCTGCCGACGGCACGGGCCGGAGGCTGAGTGGCTGTGGTGTCCGTCGGCGCGGTGCCGGCGGACGCGGGGTCGGCCTCGGTGTCGTCGGCGGCGGGCAGCGCGAGCCCGGCCGCCGACCGCTCCGCGATCAGCCGGACCAACGGCTCGGGGAGCCAGGCCTCGTCGCCGGGGGCCCGCTCCTGTTCGCCGGGAGCCTCATCCTCGGGCGCGTGAGGACGTACCGCCCGCAGGGCCTCCCGCGGGTCGGGGAGCGAGGCGGGCGACGAGGGCGTGGCGTTCGTGAGGGCCTCGGACAGCGCCTCGGCCGTGGGCCGCAGCTCCGGGTCCTTGTCCAGACAGCCGCCCACCACCTCGGCGAGCTCCGCCGGAACACCCTCCACGTCCGGCGCGTCGTGCACGGTGCGGTACAGCAGCGCGTCGAGCGACCCGGTACCGAACGGAGGGCGGCCGGTCGCCGCGAAGGCCAGCACGCAGCCCAACGAGAAGACGTCTCCGGCCGGTCCCGGATCCCGCTCGCCCCGCGCCTGTTCCGGTGGCAGGAACCCCGGCGTGCCGACTACGACACCGGTCGAGGTGAGCGCGGTGTCCTCGGGATCACGGGCCACACCGAAGTCGATCAGCCGTGGTCCGTCGAGTGCCAGGAGCACATTGCCGGGCTTGACGTCCCGATGCACGAGACCTGCCGCGTGGAGCTCCCGCAGCGCCTCGGCGAGCCGCGCCCCCAGCACCCGCAGGCTCCGCACCGGCAGCGGCCCGTGCGCGGCGACGGCCTCGCCGAGCGAGGGGCCGGGGATGAACGCGGTCGCCAGCCAGGGCTGCGCCGCCTCGGGGTCCGCGTCCACGAGGGACGCCACCCACGGGCTGGTCATCCGGCGGGCCGTGTCCGCCTCGCGCCGGAACCGCTCCCGGAAATCGGTGTCCTCGGCGTACTCGGCCTGGATCACCTTCAGAGCGACCAGGGTTCCGCCGGCCGAGCGGGCCAGGTACACCACACCCATGCCACCCGCGCCGAGCCGTCCGAGCAGCCGGTGGCCCGCCAGCTTGGCCGGGTCGGAAGTACGCAGCGGCTCCATCACTTCCCCTTCAGCCGCTGCTCTGTGCGCGTCAGCATCTGAGCCAGGGCCTTGCTGCCCAGTTGTTCGAGTTCCTGCGCGGTGTTCCCCTTCGCGCCCGTCACGGAGACGGCCACGACGACCGTGCCCAGCCGGGCGACCATCCACCGGTACGGCTGTGCGGCACCGCCGTTCCCGACGTACTCGCCGGCCTCGAGGACGGAGTCGTCGGCGTACTCCTGCTCGCGGGCGCCGAAGGGGGTGCCGAGCGACATCAGACCCGTGATCCGCTCGTCGGACCGGGGTCGCTGTTCCGGGCAGCGCAGCACCTCTTCGAGGGTGGTGCTCAGCTGTTCGTCGGCGCCGAGGACGGAGGCGTGCACGGTGGCCACGGCCGTCACCTTGACCGCGCCCTTGCCGCCGCCGACAGGCAGCCTGCTGTAGCGGGACGCGCTCGCCAGCACCCCGTGCGGGAGCTTCTCACGCTGCCAGCGACAGCTCTCGTTCAGCACGGCCCAGGTCCCCGGGGTGCTCTCGCCCGGATCCTGGGCGACGAAGCCCCGGCCCCAGCCGCGCGGGGCGAGCACGACGGACTCGGCCATGCGGCGCCCGTCCTTCGAGGTCAGGGGGACGATGGAGGCATCGGGCGTGACGACGGAAGTGCCGGCGGACGAGCCGCCCGACGGGGTTGCCTCGGCGCTCGGCGACGTCCTGGCCGGGGGCGAACCGCTCTGCCGGGAAGCCTCGTCGTCCGTCTGGGCCGAACACCCGGCCAGCAGACTCCCCGCCACCAGCAAGGTCACCCAACTTCCCCGCATTCCATGGGCGTTGTCTGTCACTCAGTCCCCTCAACACCGTTCGCGCCATCCGACTCGTCGAACGTAGACGGCTGGGAGGGAAGGGACCTCAGTAGAACCACGTATCCGGCTACGTATTCCGCAGGTGTGCCGCCCGGGGCAGGCTCGGGCGACGCCCAGCCCAACGCGGGTCACCAGGCCGGGTGGAGGTGGTCGGGGTTTGGTGTCCGGTGTATTTGACCAGCCGCCGGCCTTCTTACGGCCGACCGGGCCCAGCAGCCCGCAGACGAACTGGGAAGCGGCGGCGGGCAATGCGTGGTCGGGGCGCGGTGGGACCGCACGTACACGCGCTGCCGTGAGGCTTCGGCGGCTTGGACGACCCGGTCCGGGCGCTGAACCCACGTACTCGATTACGTAGTTCCCCTGAAGCCTCCAGGAGACGCCGCGGAGGAGACTCACGCGACGGACGACGACGGGGGCTTCGATGACGGGCGGGTTTTCGGACGACTGGTGGGTGCTGCTGCTCTTCCCGGTGGTGCTGTGGGTGCCGTTCGGGCCCTTCATCATGGGCACCCTGGGGGTGTGGTGCGCCCGTAGACCCGGTTGGCGGCCACGGTTGTGGTCGGTGCTGGTGCCGCTGGAGCCGGTGGGGTTTCCGGTCACCCACACGATGCTGCCCCTGGACGCCTTGGACGATCCGATCCAGAGGGACGACTTTCTGGGCGTGCTCTACGTTTTGGTCCTGGGCACAACGGCGCTGCCGTGGCTGCTCGGCTACGGCATCACGCGCGTGACGCGCACCCTGCGCGCCCGCCGGGGTCGGGTCTGATGGCGACGCAGGACGGGGAGTCCGGCACCACGATCGACCGAACCTCTCTGGCGTTTCGCGGCATCTCCGCCCATTTCGCCCTGTCGCTGGCCATCGCTGGGCTGTACGTGGCGTGGCTGTTCGGCGCGACGGTCCTCGCCGGTGCCGGGTGGGTCGGCACCCCGGGCCGACTCGCGGTCGAGCGGTGCGTGGACCACGAGTCGACCTCGTCCGACGGTGACGTCGTCCGGACGTACTGGTGCTCCGGCACCTTCCAACCGGACGACGGCGGACCGGAGATCGAGCACGTCACGCTCAAGGGCGGCCGCGGCGACGCGTACGTGCCGCCGCGGCCGGGAAGCTGGTGCTACGGCAACTCGCCGGACCGTCCCTGGTGGTGCAAGGGTGACCAGCCGACTTCAGTTGCGGTGCGCTATCTCGGCGGCGAGGCGTGGATGTTCGGCAACGGCCTGCTCGTGCCGGGTCCCGTGTCGCTCCTCGGCCTGTGCGGCTTCGGGCTGGGGCTGCTGCTGACCCTCCAGCAGATGGTGTGGCCGGACCCCGAACGGCGCCCGCGGTGGCTGCGGCGCCGCATCTACGACATCTGCGTGGTCGGAACGCTCAGTTGGGTGGTACTACTGGCCGCGCTGGCGTTCGACGTCAACGGCTGACAACGGGTCGCGCCCAGCCGTGCCCGAGCACCCATACGACGACGACCTACTGTACGCGGTGGTCACGTGTGGAAGGACGTTCCCGAACTCGCCCGTGCACACACGTAGTCGCGCGGACCCGTGGTCGGTACGGCTGGGCGCAGAGTCCGCGGTTGCCGTTCCGAGACGGCTTTGGAGAGTCGACCCCCATCTCCGTGCCGGCTCAGCCTTCATGTACTCCGCCCCCCGCGCCGTGTTCATGCTGAGCGAAGCCTTCGCCCGGGCGGTCCGCGCGTCCGCCTAAGCTGCCGTCCGGCACCGGCCTCGACCCAGGAGCGCGCATCATGTACGACCCCGCCCAGAAGCCCCCGTACCCCGACGCCCTGCGATCGGACGAGGCACCCGCACCGCACGCACTGCTCGCGCCGGTGATCGGGCTGCTGGGTACCTGGGCCGGCCGGGGCCGGGGCGGATATCCGACGCTCGACGAGGAGTTCACGTACGCGCAGGAGGTCACGTTCAGCCACGACGGGCGGCCCTTTCTCCACTACGAGGCGCGCGCCTGGCTGCTCGGCGCGGACGGTACCCCGCTGCGGCCGTCGGCCCGGGAGAGCGGCTGGTGGCGGCTCCAACCCGATGGACGTGTGGAGGCATTGATCACCCAGCCCACCGGCATCGCGGAGATCCTGGTCGGCAGCGCCGACGCCGGCACGGTCGACCTCACCACCCACGAGGTGGCTCTCACTCCCACGGCCAAGGAGGTGAACGCCACCCGCCGCCGCTACACCGTGACGGACGAAGACACGCTCGCCTTCGTCCATGACCTCGCGGCGGTCGGTCAACCCCTGCAGCACCACCTTTCGGCACGGCTTCGACGGAACCCCTGACCAGGCGTCAGGCGTGTGGTGCTCGCGGTTCGATCCGGAAGTCGCAGGCGAGCGTGCCGGGGTCGAGGGCGGTCACGCCGCCGTCGACGGTGAGGACGGCTCCGTTGACGAAGGAGGAGGCGGGGGAGAGCAGCCAGGCGACGGCCTCGGCGACCTCGCGCGGCTCACCGGGACGCCCGGCCGCGGGTGGATGGCCAAGATGGAGCGAGGCGGCGGCGGGGGGCCGGTCTCGTCCCACGTACGGCTTCCTCTACCCGGTCCTGGGCTCACCGAGGTCGGTTGTTGGCGTAGGTGGCTTACCTGCGACGAGTGGTCACGGTGTATCGGCCGTGACGCTCCGGGCGCCCACCAGCGCTCCCGACGGGTCGAGAAACCCTACCTGACCTGCTGTTTTCCTAGATCGCGCCCGCTCCGACGTGATTCCGATGACGCATCACGTGGAGCTTCCGCGCTCGGGTACCTTGGCGGTTGTCCTGACGGAGGTTGGCGGACACGAACACGAGCAACACGGACCGTCGGGTCCGTTTGACCTTCCTCGGGCGCCGCTTTGGTGAGTCTGTAGATGCGAAGTCCGGCCGCGCCAAACGATCCGCGGAGCGTGGCTGAGGGACTGTCTCGGGTCTGTCGTCCGCAATCAGTGAGATCGGCGGCGAAGCCTGCCGGCAAGTCCTTCGTCTGCTGGTCGTACAGGCCTATCACGTCGTTGACCTGCTGGAACAGCGGATGTCGAGATCGGGCGGGTCGCCGGCCCGCATATGGTCCGGATCTTGGTTCCAGATGACGCCTCCGCCAGGGGTGACCAGGCCCGACCGCGGGCGTGATCGTGGTCGGCCGGGTGGGACGCCCATTGCGGCGTCCACTCCTCGTGCCTCTCGCGGCCGGTCAGGCCAAGGCGTCCGTTGCTGTCAGCAGTACGTTCAGGACCACATCGGCTCAATTCAGATCCAGCACGCGCCGGAAATGTGGCGCGGGCGCGGCCACGCGCTCGTGTACCGACGGGCCGCTGGGGCCGCCTGAATCCAGGCTACAAGTGGCGGGGTGCGATGCGCGGGCGTGGAATGGAGGGGGCGGGGGCGGAAAAGTGGAGGCGCCGTGGGTGTGACACCGCTGACCGAGATTCTCTCTGGGCCTTTCAACGAGCGCTACGCCGTACCGGCCATCAACGTGTTCAACGACCTCACGCTGGAGGCCGTGCTGGCGGCCGCGGTGGAGAACGCGTCGCCGCTGATCGTGCAGACCTCGGTGAAGACGGTGAAGTCCATCGGCAGCGACGTGCTTTACGCCATGTGGACCTCGATGACCGCCGGCATCGAGGTACCTGTCGCCCTGCACCTGGATCATTGCCCGGAACGCGAGGTCATCACCGAGTGCCTGCGTCGGGGATGGAACTCGGTGCTCTTCGACGCCTCCAAGCTGCCGGTCGAGGAGAACATGCGGCAGACCGTCGAGGTCGTCGCGGAAGCTCGCGCGTACGGGGCCGCGGTCGAGGGCGAGATCGAATCGATCACTGGTGTGGAGGACGGCATCGGCAGCGACATCGCCGCCGAGCAACAGGACCTCGCAGTCGCGCTGGAGTTCCTGCGGACCACGCAAGTCGACGTCTTCGCACCGGCGATCGGGAACGCCCACGGGTCGTACAAGCAGGCGCCGGTGCTCGATGCCCAGCGCGTGTCCGACATCGTGGCTGCCCATCCGGTTCCGATCGCGCTGCACGGCGGTAGTGGACTGTCCGACGAGCAGTTCCGCGACCTGATCTCCCGGGGGTGCGCGAAGGTCAACATCTCGACCGCCCTCAAGGAGACGTTCATGAAGTCGAATCTGGCGTTCCTCAAAACGGCGGAGGAGCGGCAGAAGTGGGATCCGCCGTCGCTCTTCCGGGCCGTTCGCCAGGATGTCATCGAGTTGTCCGGTTCCCTGATGAGGCTTTTCGGCAGCGCCGGGCGGGCGGCCTGAGAACATGCCCGCGCTCATCTTCGACTGCGACGGCGTCCTCGCCGATACCGAACGCGACGGACACCTGCCCGCATTCAATGAGACGTTCGAGGAATTCGGTCTGCCCGTGCGGTGGAGCGACGAGGAGTACGCGGAGAAGGTGAAGGTCGGCGGCGGCAAGGAGCGGATGCGGACGCTGCTGACCCCCGACTTCGTCGCTGCCGCCGGTCTGCCTGCCGACCCGGCCGCACTTGAGGAGCAGGTTGCCGGCTGGCACCGGCGCAAGACCGAGATCTACACCGGGATCATCCGCAGCGGACGCATTCCGCCCAGGCCCGGCGTGCGGCGCGTCGCGGCCGAGGCGCACGAGGCCGGATGGACGCTCGCGGTCGCCTCCACCTCCGCCGAGGCGTCCGTCCGCAGCGTGCTCGAACTCGCCATGGGTCCCGAACTGGCCGCTCACTTCAGCGTGTTCGCCGGGGACGTGGTCCAGCGGAAGAAGCCCGCCCCGGACATCTACGCTTTCGCCGTACACCGGCTGGGCCTCGATCCGGCGGGCGTCGTCGCGATCGAGGACAGCAGCAACGGAATGCTGTCCGCGCTCGGCGCCGGGCTGGCCTGCGCCGTCACGACCAGCGCCTACACCGCGCAGGAGGACTTCACCGGGGCCTCTCTGGTGGTCACCTCGCTCGGCGATCCGCCGCCGGAGGAGATCGTCACCCGGGTGCTGAGCGATCCGCTCGGCGCCCACCCGGGGCCATGGGTGGAGCTCGCGGACCTGGCCGTCCTGCTCACCGCCGGCGGCGACGCAGGCACCACCGCATCGGGGCCGCCCGCAGCAGGGTCGCCCAGCTCCGCGCCGCCCGGTCCGGATCCTCGTTCGCACTGACGTCGCGGCAGTCAGGAGAGTCATGTCATCGCCATCGACACCCGTCAGCGACCTCGCCTTCGTCGTCCGGACCATTGCCCGGGCGGCGGTCGACAACGAAAAGGCATTTGGTGACCTCGACGCCGTCGCGGGTGACGGGGACTTCGGGTTCTCGCTCGCTCGAGGCTTCGAGATCGTGCTCGCCGACTGGGACGCCCTCGCAGCAGACTCGCCGGCCGAATTCCTGAAGAAGGTCGCTCTGGTGATCTCCAAGCGAGTCGGCGGCACGTCGGGGCCGCTCTGGGGCACAGCCTTTCTGCGGGCGTCCGGGGCCGTGAAGGACCGACCGGAGCCGGACGCCGCGGATGCGGTGGCCATGCTGCGGGCCGCGGCCGAGGGGATCAAGGCGCGAGGCAAGTCCGACCTCGGCGACAAAACGCTGCTGGACGCGCTGATACCGATGACCGATGCCCTGGAGCAGCGGCTGGCCGATGGCGGACCGGGGGCCGGCGCGGCGGAACTCGCCGGGCTGGCCGCCGCGACGGCCCGTACTGCGGCCGACGCGACGACATCCATGCAGGCCCGACGCGGCCGTCAGAGCTACACCGGTGAGCGCAGTATCGGCTCGCCGGACCCGGGCGCGGTGGCGGTCGCGGTCATGGCGGAGCGCGTCGCCGCCGAGTGGGACGCACGCGACTGACGGCAGGCAGCGGGCCTGGCTCCCGGACCGCCTCCCGGCGGCTGGCACCACGAAGGAGTTGCGGGATGAAGAAGTTCGTCAACGACCCGAAGGACTACGTTGCGGAGATGCTGGAGGGGCTCGCCCTGGCCAACCCCGACACGCTGAAGTACGTCCCCGAGTACAACCTGATCATGCGCGCCGACGCCCCGCAGGAGAACAAGGTCTCCATCGTGCAGGGCTCCGGGTCCGGTCACGAGCCGGCGCATGTGATGACCGTCGGCAAGGGGATGCTCGACGCGGCCTGTCCCGGCGACGTGTTCTCCGCGCCGCCGGCCGACTCTGTCTACGAGACGGTCAAGCTGGTCGCCTCCCCGAAGGGCGTTCTGCTGCTGGTCAACAACTACACCGGGGACCGGATGGCCTTCGAGATGGCCGAGGAGCTGTCCCAGGCCGAAGGGGTGACTGTACGTACTCTTTTCATCGACGACGATGTGGCCGTACAGGACTCGACATACACCGTCGGCCGGCGCGGGGTGGCCGGCAACTTCTTCGTGATGAAGGCCGTCGGCGCGGCCGCCGAGCGGGGAGCGGACCTCGACGAGGTGCACCGGATCGGAGAGAAGGTCAACTCAGTCACCCGAACCATGGGCATGGCGCTTACCGCTTGCACGCCGCCCGCGAAGGGCTCGCCGTTGTTCGACCTGCCCGAAGACGCGGTGGAGATGGGCGTGGGCATCCACGGCGAGCCGGGCAGGAAGCGGGAGAAGCTCCAGTCGGCGGACGCGATGGTGCGCGAGCTCGTCAGCGCGGTTGTGGACGACCTGCCGTACTCCTCCGGTGACCGCGTCGCACTGATGGTCAACGGCCTCGGCGGCACACCGATCGGAGAGCTGTACTTGGTGTACGGACGGGCCCACAAGCAGCTGACCGAGCGAGGCATCGAGATCGGGCGCAGCTACGTGGGTGAGTACTGCACCTCGCTCGACATGGCCGGCGCCTCCGTCACACTGGTCCGACTGGACGACGAGATCTCCGATCTGCTCGCCGACCCCGCCGAGATCCCGATCCGCGTGTTCTGACGGGTCGACGACACTCCTCGCCCGGAGAATCAGGCGCCGCGATGACCCCGATCCGGCAGTTTCTCCGTGCAGCCGGCCGTGCCGGAGTACTGCCGGCTGCACAGGACATCGGCCGTCTGCGCCTATGCGTCGATCCCAACTGCGGTTGTCACGGCTGCAACGACGAGCGATATCGCTTCAAGGACGCGTTCATCACGAGCGACAATCCCGTGCTCGGGGAAAGCGTGTCCATCGGCCCCATCGGCGAACTGATCCTCTGGGCTCAGTCCAAGTCCTTTGAACATCCCGACGAGAAGGACCAGCTCTATTGCGGCGTCAACCTGTCATATGGCACCGCGTGGACCGTCGGGGGAGAATGTTGACTCAGGGGCTGCAGCAACGACATCGCCGGGGCTGCAGGTCTGTACGAAGGACTGGTCCAAAACCCGGGACGGCTGTCACGACTGGGCGGCACAGGGCTTCGGACGAATGTGCCGCGCCGATTTGGCGATGGCCGTCTGCGCCGCGCGCATCCGGCGCCCCGTGGGGTGCATACCTGACCCCATGGGGTGGAAACCGCCGAGACGAACGGGGGCGTGCTGTGGTGCGAGGAGAGCATCCAGGGTCCTTTCGGCGTCGCACTGTCGCCGGATGCTGCGCCCTGCTCCTCGGAGCCCTGGCTTCGAGCACGGCAGCCCAGGCGACGTCGCCGCCCAACGACAGCGGTTCCGACCGGCTCGACCCGCGGATTACGGAGATCATGCGGAAGCCGGACTACCCCAACGCCCAGTGGGGCCTGCTCCAGCGCGACCCGGACAGCGGGCGGGTGGTCCACAGCCGGTTTGCCGAGCAGTTCTTCATACCCGGGTCGACGGCCAAGCTGTTCAGCGTGTCCGGGACATGGACGACCCTCGGCGGCGACCACCGCTTCAGGACGCCGCTCTACGCGGTCGGCGAGCGGCGCGGGAGCACCCTGGAGGGCAATCTCGACCTGGTCGCCCAGGGCGACCTCACCATGGGCGGCAGAACCCGCCCCGACGGCACGGTCGCCTATACCGACCTCGACCACACGTACGCCAACAGCTTCCCCGGCGCCACGCTCACCCCGGAGAACCCACTCGCCGGGATCGACCTGATCGCGCAACAGGTACGGCGCTCCGGCATCACCCAGGTCGACGGGAATGTGATCGTCGACGAGCGGCTCTTCCTGCCCGAGCCCGTTTTCGACCCCACCCCGACCCCGCTGATCATCAACGACAATCTCATCGACCTGCTCACCACACCCGGCGACCGCCCCGGCGCGCCCGCGCAGCTGGACTGGCGGCCGAAAGTCGCCCCGTACCGCGTCACGTCGACAGTGAAGACCGTCGCAGCGGGGGAGCCGACCGACATCGAGGTGACAACCTCCGACAACGGCACCCGGATCCAGCTGTCCGGCACCATCGCAGCCGACGCCGACCCGGCGCTGAAGGTGTCCGACATCGCCGACCCGGCGGCCTTCGGACGCACCGCGCTGATCGAGGCGCTCGAACGAGCCGGGGTGGAGGTCACCGCCAACCCGACGGGACCCAACCCGGCCGACCGGCTCCCCAGCTCGTACGAGGGCCGGCCGCGCGTGGCCACATACACATCCCCGCCCTACGCCCAGTACGCCAAGCTCATCTTCAAAGTCAGCCACAACCTTGGCGCCAACCTCGGCCTGTGCCTGATGGCCGTCACGACAGGCAGCCAGGACTGCATGGACGGCTTCCCGGTCCTGGCCGGCTTCTTGGACCGCGCGGGCGTCGACCGCAAGCAGGTGCAGCTCGCGGACGGACGGGGCGGCAATCCCGTCGACCGGGCCACGCCGAAGGCCCTGGTGCAGATGCTGACGTACTGGCTGCGCACCCCCGAGGCGGAGCGTTTCCGGAATTCGCTTCCCATCCTCGGCGTCGACGGCCTGCTGGCCAACAACTGCCGCGACTGCCCCGCGCGCGGAAAGGTGTTCGCCAAGACCGGCGCCGCCGTCGGGCTGGACGCGCTCAACAACCGTCTGGGCGTCGGCGCCATCACGCTCGCCGGCTACCTGGACAAGGGCAACGGCCACTTCGACGTCTTCTACGCCGGCGTCAACGGCGCCTCCACCCCGACGACCGACGTCAACGGCGTACTGGACATTGCCAACGACCTCGCCATGATCTCCGCGTATCTGCAGGAGGAGGCGGCGCGGCGGGGAGACTGAAGAGGACGGAAACGCGGCCGATCGAGGGCATCCGCACGCCGTGCGGCTGTCGGGGAAACAGCCAACGGCCTCTCGCCCTCCCACCGTTGCAGTTGTTCCTGAGGAGCCACGATCGAGAGCGCTCCAGGCATAGGCCGCGTACCGGCGGCCCCTGCGGCCCTCATGTCCTTCGGCTTTGTGAGACGCCCCCCGGCTGGGGGCGGGAGCCCGGATCAGGCCTGCACCAGCAGGCGGGCAGCGGCCCACCGAGCTCAGAGCCCGGTGACTTTGGCGCTCGCCGACAGCTCGTAGACCAGGGTGACCGTGCGGCGACTGCCGGGCGGGAGGGTGACGTCCCAGCGGGCGATGCCCTCGGCGTCGACCACGTCGGGCGCCGGGGAGCATGCATCCTTGTGCAGGCGTATCTCCACCGCCGAGACCTCGGAGACCGGGATCCGCTCCCGAAGGACGACCACCCGCTCGCCGTGCTCCCCGGGGGCGGAGAACCGGGACAGGTGCAGCCGGACCGTGCGGGTGACCACGGTCCGCTGGGTGATTCCGGCGGAGTCGCGGGACTCCTCGGCATGCCGGACCACGCTGTAGTCGTCGCAGCTGCCGAAGGCCAGCTCGACGGGGGCGCCGGGGGCGGTGAAGTCCAGCGTGCCGCGGCCGCTGAATCCGCTGCCGCGGACCAGGTCCACGGGCCCGGCGAGCAGCGCGTGTCCGGACAGGTTGTCGAACCGCACCACCTGGGTGACCAGGGGGGACAGCTCCGGTGAGCAGGCGTACTCACTGCGCGCGGCCGTGGTGAATGTGGAGAGCTGCACTCGGTGGGCGCGGCCGTCACCGGGCACCGAGACCGGCGAGGGGGATCTCAACACCCGCGCCTCGCCGCCGTCGTCCACCCCCGGCAGGCCGAGCACCGGGGCCGGGCCGAGCGCCCCGATCTCCTCCTCGCGCAGTTCGACGTCGACCGTGCGGCGCTCCGCTGCGGAGCGGTCCTTGAGCGTCAGCCGGTCCTCGCCCAGCCGAGGCGGATCAGTGGCCAGCGCCGAGCGGGCCGTCGACAATGTCAGCCGTACGTCCGACCAGTCCTCACCGGTGCGCTGCCAGACCATCGCGTCGGTCTCCAGTGTCAGGGAGCACCCGTCGAGCGCGGCCCGGTAGGCGGGCCGCCACAGCGCACACGGGGTGAGGTGGCTCAGGCGCAGCCCGACCGGCCCGGCGACCGCGGCCTCCACGGTCAACTCGATATGGCCGACCAGCTCAGCGGGCTCCTGCTCGGAGAGATGCATGGCCCGCTGGGCTTCCCCGAGTTCGGCAGCGAGGGCGGCCAGCCGGGCCTCCACGGTGCGGAGTTGCTCGCCGTGCGCGTCGCGCTCGTCGTCCACCCGGTCCAGTTCGCGGGCCCAGCGGGGCCGTTCGGTCTCCCCGGAGCCGGCGCCTTCGCCGATCTCCCGCAGCAGATCGCCAGCGAGGCGGCCGAGCAGGTCAAGGCGGGCGTGCAGCCGGTCGCGTCGCTGACCCAGGGCGAGCCGCTCCTCTTCGAGGGCGTGTACGCGGTGGCGCAGGGCGGAGTCGTCGTCGGTGGACGGCAGCGGCCCGCGCGGCGTCCAGCTGCGGACGATCCGCACGTCGAGCACGGTCGCGGGGTGATCGGCGGTCAGCTCGGCATGGAGGGTCCGGTCGACGGCCAGCGCACTGACCGGCCCGAGACGCAGCCGCTGGACCCCGGCCTCCAGGTCGAGCACGACGGCGCGCTCGATGTGGGCGCGATCCTCAAGGCACGTGACGGCGGTGACGGGGAGGGCGATCGGCTTGGGGGCCGTGGACATGGCGTGTGTCAGCTCCTGCGGTTGCCGCCGACCAGGGCCTTGCCGGTCGGGATGCGGATCTCGTAGCCGCCGTCGAGGACGGCAGTGGCGCCTGCGGGCAGGTCCAGTCGCCAGACGCGGGTGCCCGGCGCATGTCGATCGGGCCCCGTGCCCTCCTCGGGTGCCGCCCAGTCGGCCCGTTCCTCGATCCGGACGTCCGGTTCGGAGGTGACCGGCACCCGCTCGCGGACTTCGACCGTGACGGGCCTCACGAGCCGGTTGGCCAGCTCCACGTGGACGCGGTGGTCGAGCACGGTGGTGTTGCTGCGCAGGCCCGAGGTCGACTCGTGCAGGTTCGTACGGCGGGTGACCCGGATGCCCTCGGCCGGCCCGAGCCCCACCCGGCGGACACCTCCGGGGGCGAGCGTGGGCAGTGCGGCGGTCAGCAGGAAGTCGTCGTCGACGGTGACCTCCACCGGGCCGGCCAGCAGTGCCTGGTCGGTGGCGTTGGAGAGCACCAACGTCGCGTACACGGTCTGCTCCACGGACGGCACGCAGAGGTACTCGGTACGCAGGCCGACCGGGATCTCGCCGACGGTGACGGTGTGCCAGGTGCCGTCCGACGGGATGTCGGCGCGGGCGGTGGCATCGAAGCGGTGGTCGAAGGAACCCGCCGACTCGCGGGGCCGCACGGCCTGTCCGGGCAGCGGCAGTGCGGCCACGGCTTCGGCGCGGCGGCGGTACTCGGCCGCCACCGGGTCGAAGGGAGAGTCGGGAAACAGCCGGCCTCTGCGACCGCCCTGCGCGTCGGGGCCGCACAGGACGAGGGCGGCGTAGTCGAGCTCGGCGCCGCTCGGCTGCGGCGGACCGGCTACCGGTGCCGGAGGGGGCGGCGGCGCAGCCCGGCCAGGAGCCGCGGGCGCCATGGCGGGGGCACCCGCGAAAGACCTGCCGGCGCTACGCGGCATGTCGCCCGGTCGCGACCCGGCCGGCTGCGCGAGGGCGGGCATCGCGCCGCCGAAGACTTCCGGCGGAGCGCCGTATGCGCCGCCGGGCACCGGGACTGCGGCCGGCGGACCGCCGTAGCCCTGCGGTGCCGGCGGCGGTGGCGGAACGGGACCGGACGCGGAGCCGGCCGCGGCACCCACGGACGCGGAGCCGGCCCCGACAGCCGCGGGTGCGGCGGTCGTGGCCGGGGCAGGGCCTGCCGCGTCGTACCCGGAGAACAGGTCGACGAGCCCGGCCGGGGGCTCGCGCCAGCCAGAAGGCGCGGGGGCGGGCTGACTGCGTCCGATCCGGATCGAGCGGAGCCTCGGCAGGTCGGTGCGGCGCCGAAGATCGGCGGTGGCCAGGGCGATGCGCACGCCGGTCCAGTCCTCGCCGGTCCGCTGGGCGACCGAGGCGCGCAGCACCAGACGGCCGCTGCCGTCGCCCTGACGGTGAGTGAGACGGTAGGCCGGCACCCAGACGGCGCCCGGCACCCCGTATTCCAGCTCCAGCTCCAGCTCCACCTCCGCGTCACCGGTGCCGTCGAGGGTCAGGACGGCGCAGACCGTGGTCTCCACGTGCGCTGACGGCGCGTCGGTGGAGGCGCGGGCGAGCCTGTCGGCGGCGACGGTGACCTCGTGCTCGACGTTGCGCAGCGCCTCCTCCAGCTCGACGAGGCGGTTGTGCAGTCCCGTCAGCCGCTCGTCGACGAAGTCGGCGAGCTCCAGCAACGCGTCGACCGGGGTGCGACGGTGCGGGTCCTCGCGCCTGCGGGCAGGTGGGACCGGGTGGAGAGCTCTGACCTCCTCGATCAGGCTCAGCTGTCGGTCCCGGCGTCCCTGCGCCGCCGCGCACTCGTCGCTCAGCCGCTCGACCTCGCGCCGCAACTCGTCGGGCGTGCCCGTGCCGAGCGGCTCGGCCTCGATTTCCACCCGGGCCTCGGTGACGCGCACCCCGGGGGACCCCAGGACACGAGCCCGCAGCGAGCCCGGGTCCAGCGAGCGGGGCAGTCCCGTCACCCGCACCCGGCCGTCGGGCGACACGCTGCCCCGGGCCAGGCGGCGGCAGACCGCGCCCTGCGCGTACACCACGACCGAATCGAGGGTCGACCCCCACCTCTGTGTTGACGTTGACTCAGCCGTCATGTGCTCCGCCCCCCGCCGCGTCCATGCTGAGCGAAGCCTACGCCCGGGCGGTCTGCGCTTCCGCGTCGCATCAGGAGGATGGCGTCCAGGACAACCGCGGGAGTGGCCAAGGCCCTCTCCGAGGCCACGGCCGCCCGGTTCGAGCAGATCAAGCGATGCGGAGGGGGTGTGAAGTGCGGAGGTCAGCCGAGTTTGAGGAGGCCGGCTTCGACGACGGCGCGGCCGAAGGGGCTCGCGAGTTCGGCGAGACGTTCGCAGTCGGCGTCACCCAGGGCAGCGTAGGCGGGAAGGGCCAGGCGGTCGGTGCGGTCCTCGATGTGCCGGCGCAGGCGTACGCCTTCCGGGCTCAGGGAGTCGCCGTCGAGGAGACCTTGCGTGCGCAGGCGCTCCTCGGTGTCGGCCCACTCCTCCTCGGGCCACGCGCGGCTTCCCTTGAGGAAGTCGACGGGAACCTCACCGGTGGCGGCGTGCAGAACCAGGGCCTCCAAACCCCCCACGCCCTCGCTCAGCAAGCACGCGACATGGCCGTCTCCACGGAACTCCCGGAGCAGCGTCTGAGCGTGCCACAGCTGCAGTACCGGTTCCTGTGGCCAGGGCAGCGCAGCATGCGCGGCGAACAGCGGGCGGCCCTGCGCGTGTTCGCAGGCCGCGTCGGCGGCCCTGCGGGTCAGCGCCAGGACCTCGTCGAAAGCGGGGAGTTCGTGGATGTCGGCCCGTCGCAGGGCCTCGCTCGCGGCGGCGTGCCGCGCGTCCAGCACCTGCTGCGGCGTCACCGCGTCCCAGACCCCGTCGACCGCTTTCCGTACGAGACCGGGGTTGAAGTTGTAGAAGGTCGAGATGACCAGCTCAGCGGATGCTCGGCCGAAGGCGGCGCTCCGGGAGGCGAAGTACCCGGCGCGTCCGCTCAGTCCGAGGTCCGCGTACCGTCGCTGTCCCTCGGGGGCGAAGTAGATCATGCCGTGTACGGGCTCGAGTCGGCGCCAGGCTGCTCGTGCTGCCTTCATGGGGTCACCTCTTCTGAGAGTCGACAGAGGGGGTATTCGCTGTGGTTCCGGGCTCGCCGTGCGCCCGCAGATGTTCGAGCAGCAGGCGGCTCAGCGTCTCGGGCGCCTCCTCGGGGACCCAGTGGCTGACGCCCTGAAGGGCCTCGAACCGGTACGGCCCGTTGACCCACTGCCCGGTCTCCCGCGCGGCCGCCGGGCCGAACGCGCTGTCCTGCGTGCTCCAGACGTACAGCGTGGGCACCTCGATGACGCCGATCGCGCCGTCGGGGCGGCCGGCCCGGTACCAGTTCAGCGCCGCGGTGAGAGCACCCGGCTGGGAGAGGTGACGCACGTAGGCCTCAGCACTGGCCTGTGGGACCTTTCCTGCGAAAGTGGCGCGAAGCGCCTCGGCATCGCCTGCCAGCATGCGCTCTTCCGTCGCGGGCGTTTCACGCCAGGCGATCATGTACTGCGATCGTTCGCGCTGGTCCTTGTCGGTACGCAGGACGTGTGCCAGAGCGCCGGGGTGCGGGGTCGAGACCACCGTCAGGGTACGTACGCGGTCGGGGCGGGCATGGGCGGTCCACCACGCCACCGCGCCTCCCCAGTCATGGCCGACCAGGTCGAACGACCCCCAGCCCAGTTCCTCCGTGATCGCGACCACATCGTCGACCAGGACGTTCATGCGGTAGTCCGCGGGCCGCTCGGGGCGGGCCCCGGGAGAGTACCCACGCTGGTCGGGTGCCACCACCCGGTAGCCGTGCGCGGCCAACTCCGCGATCTGCCGTTCCCACACCAGCCGCGTCTGCGGGAAGCCGTGGAGCAGCAGCACCGGGCGGCCCTCGGGCGGACCCGCCACGGTCGCGTCGAACACGCCCGCAGCGGTGGAGATGCTCAGCTCGGTCACGATTCGCCCCTTCATACCGACTGGTCGGTCACCTTAAGCCGTGGAAGGGGATTGTCAAGGTCGAGAACACGCCCAGCTCCCGCAACGGCAGCCGCGTGTCGCCTTCCTCAGGGTTGTTGAACTTGACGTCGAATTCAACTATAAACGGTCGCGAGGCCGGCTCCCGTCACCCTGCGGCCGCCCGGACGAACCGGACCGACAGGAAGCAGTGAGGCGACATGAGGGAAGCAGTCATCGTTTCGACGGCACGGACGCCGATCGGGAAGGCGTACCGCGGCGCGTTCAATGACACCCAGGCGCAGGAACTTGCCGCCCATGCCCTCTCGCACGCGGTGCGGCGCGCCGGGCTCGAGGGAGGCGAGGTCGAGGATGCGATCTTCGGCTGCGCCGTGCAGCAGGGGTCATCCGGTGGCAACGTCGCCCGCCAGGCCGCTCTCCGTGCCGGACTTCCGGACTCCGTGTCGGGCATGACGATCGACCGGCAGTGCTCGTCGGGCCTGATGGCGATTGCGACGGCCGCCAAGCAGATCGTCGGCGACGGCATGCAGGTCGCTGTCGGCGGCGGTGTCGAGTCGATCTCCCTGGTCCAGAACGAGCACATGAACACCCACCGCATGACGGATCCCTGGCTGGTCGAGCACAAGCCGAGTGCCTACATGCCGATGTTGCAGACGGCGGAGATCGTCGCCGAACGCTACGGCGTGAGCCGGGAACGACAGGACGAGTTTGCGCTGGTGTCACAGCAGCGCACTGCGGCGGCGCAAGAGGCCGGGCGGTTCGACCAGGAGATCGTCGCGCTCGACAGCGTCAAGAAGGTCCTGGACAAGCAGTCCGGGGAGGTGTGGGACGAGGCCGTGACCCTGACCCGGGACGAGGGCAACCGCGCGTCGACCACACTCGAGGGCCTGGCCGGGTTGGCGCCCGTGCTGCCGGACGGTCAGGTGACCGCGCATTCCAGCGTGACGGCGGGCAACTCCTCGCAATTGTCGGACGGGGCTTCGGCGTCGGTGTTGATGGAGTCGAAGGAAGCCGAGCGCCGCGGACTGGAGCCGCTGGGCGTATACCGGGGTATGACCGTTGCCGGTTGCGGGCCGGACGAGATGGGGATCGGTCCGGTGTTCGCCATTCCGAAACTGCTGAAGCAGCACGACCTCACCATCGACGACATCGGTCTGTGGGAACTCAACGAGGCGTTCGCTTCCCAAGCGCTGTACTGCCGTGACGAACTGAACATCGACCCGGAGCGGTTCAACGTCAATGGCGGCGGAATATCGGTCGGCCATCCGTACGGAATGACCGGTGCCCGCCTGGTGGGGCACGCCCTGATCGAGGGCAAGCGCCGTGGCGTCCGATATGTAGTGATCTCGATGTGTGTCGGCGGCGGAATGGGTGCAGCCGGGCTGTTCGAGGTCGCTTAGTCCTCATGAGAATCGGCGGACCATGGCTGCCTGGCAACGGCCGGTGGGAAGCCGGTCGTGGTCGAATCGGCCGGTGGGAAGCCGGTCGTGGTCGAATCGGCCGGTGGGAAGCCGGCCGCTAGAAAGGGTGTGGATACTGTGTCGAGCACGGTGGAAAAGGCCCGAACCGCCGTCCTCGTGGACTTCGGCGGGGTCATCACCTCCAGTGTGTTGCGGGCGTTCACCGACTTCGGCGCCTCACTCGGTGGCGACCCGCGCCTGCCGCTGCACCTCCTCAGCCGGGACCAGTCATCACGCGCCCTCCTGGCCGACCACGAGTGCGGCCGTATCGACGCCGAAGCCTTCGAGCGAGGATTCGCCGAACGTCTCCGTGCCCACGGCGCCGACGTGCCGGCCGAGGGGCTCACGGCCCGGATGCAAGCCGGAATGTCGATCGACCAGGACATGCTCGCCCTGCTCGGTGATCTTCGCGCCGCCGGGTATCCCGTTGCGCTGGTATCCAATTCTTTCGGGACCGGAACCTACGATGGCGTCGACCTCGCCGCTGTGGCCGACGCGGTCGTCATCTCCGCCGAGGTCGGGATCCGCAAGCCTTCCCGGCGGATTTACGCGATCGCATGTGAGCGACTCGGCGTCTCCCCCGAGGAGGCAGTCATGATCGACGATCTGCGGCAGAACCTCGACGGAGCGGCGCGGCTCGGAATCGGGGGTGTGCTTCACACCGGTGCCGCCGACACCCGCCGCCAACTCGCCGAACGCTTCAGGATCACCGCCTGACCGATCGACCGAACGACGGGAGGCCGATCGACGGGGGACCGGTCGCGGGGGACCGGTCATACCCGGGATCGACACCGCCCGCGGGCCGAGCGGCGGCGCTCGCGCCCGCCCAGTGCGGTGCTCATGGAGCGCCGCGCGTACCTGGCCAATTCATGACTCTGGCGTCGGATTCAAGTACCCTTTCGGCGATGGACACCACTGCGCCCGAGGAGAATTACAGCGAGAAGGCACCGCCGATGGCGCCCCTCTCGTCACTTCGCGAGCTGCCGACGACAAAGCGCGGAGCGCGGACACGCGCCGCTTTGGTGAAGGCCGCGCGGACGGTGTTCGAGCGGGACGGCTACCTCGACACCCGCCTGGCCGACATCGCCAAAGAGGCCCAATGCGCGGCGGGATCCTTCTACACCTACTTCGCCAACAAGGAAGAGGTGCTTGCCGCCGTCCTGCTGGAGGCGCAGGAGGACATGATGCACCCCGGCATGGGCCGGGTGCAGGATACCGACGATCCGTATGCGGTACTCGAGGCGAGCAATCGCGCGTATCTCGAGGCGTATAAACGGAACGCGAAGCTGATGGCGCTGCTTGAGCAGGTCGCACAAGTGGAGCCGGAGTTCCGTGAGTTCCGAAGCCGGCGCGCGGATGCGTTCATCCACCGCAACGCCCGTGGCATCGCCGACCTGCAGGCGCGGGGTGTCGCAGACCGTGAGGTCGATCCGATGATGGCCTCCCGCGCACTGTCGGGCATGGTCAGCGTCATGGCGTACAGCGCCTTCGTGCGCGGCGAAGGGCAAGAGGAAGGTACCCCGGCGGACTTCGAGGAGCTCGTCTCCACGGTCACCCGGCTCTGGGCGAACGCCCTGCGGTTCCCCGGCCACCGCTGATCCGGCAGTAGCGCCGGCCGGGGCGGGCCCGCTCTCCACGACCGTTCGACGATCCTGGACTCCGGCGCCCGCAGCGGCGACGGATCAGGTTGCGTGAGCCTTCACGCTCGGCCACCTCACTCACCACGCGGATGGGTAAGCCGCCAGGTCAGGGGCGGGGAACGGCATCTGGCCGTAGCCGTCGTCGAGGCTGCGCAGCCGTCGAACGTCATCCGTTGCGACGACACGGCCGCCGGGCCGGGCCGTGTTCGGTGGCGGAGGCGGCATCGGCGGCGCGCTGGTCGCACGGCTCGCTCGCGAGGGTGCCCGGGTCGTCGTCGCTGACCTCACGTGCAACCGGCCCGCCCAGCTGAACGCCTGGACCGACGAGCTCGAAAACCGTTACTTCACACTGCTCGACGCCGCCGAGGACGACCCGGACGTACGCGCCGTCGTGGTCACCGGCGCGGGACGCGGATTCTGCGCCGGCGCCGACCTCCAGCGGCTGCAGGCGCCCGGCGAGCACCAGCGCTCACCTGGAACTCTCGCCGAAGGTTCGCGTCAACGCGGTGGCACCGGGTGTGGTGCGCACAAAGCTGGCCGAGGCGCTGTGGAAGGAGCACGAGCAGGCCCTGTCTGCCTCGACGGCGCTCGGGCGCATAGGGGAGCCTGCCGACATCGCCTCCGCGGTCGCCTTTCTCGTCTCGGACGCCGCGAGTTGGATCACCGGCGAGACCATGGTGATCGACGGCGGGCAACTCCTCGGTGACGCGCTCTTGTTCAGGCAAGGAGCCGGCATCGGTGTGTAGCGCGGACAGCGGCGGAGTCGACGCCGGGGCGGTGAGCCGCCGGCTCGAGACCCTCGGCGTCGACTTCACCGAGCCACTGACCTTCGACCGGATCGGGCTCGGTCAGTCGAATCTGACCTGCTTGGTACGGGACCAGGACGGCCGCAGGTGGGTGCTGCGGCGCCCACCGCTGGGTCGCCTGTTGGCGTCGGCGCACGACGTGGCTCGCGAGGCGCGCATTCTGACCGCGCCGGAGGGCACCGCCGTCCCATCACGTTGAACCGGCCGGAGGCGATGAACGCGGTGAACGCTCGACCGCGTGGCACCTGTTGGTGGCGCGGCGGTGCGGTGGCCCACGGGCGTGCCCAGACCGCGGGTTCGAAGTCCGGCCGCACCCAGCGGTCCCTGTTCCGGGCCGATGGCGCCGCCGCGCCGGCCTCAGGCGGAGCTGAGCGGATGGGTGGCCGTGGCGGAACGCGGTGGCCAGGTCTGGGGAGAGAGGATGCCCAGGACATACGCCCGGGCGACCAGTGCGGGTCTGGTCGCGGCGCCCAGTAGATCCCGCAGACGGCTGAGGTGGTAGTCGACGGTCTGCCGGGACAGGCGCAGCGAGGTGGCGATCTCCCCGTTGCTGCTGCCCGTGGCCAGCAGGGACAGGATGCGGATCTGGCTGGCGGTGAGCGGAGGATGTGCCTCGTGGGCGAGCCCCTGGTGGGTGACGACCGCCCAGACCTCCGCGGCGCGGGTCGAGGAACGGCCCACTGTCGTCAGATGCAGCCGGGCCCGGCGCTGCCGGCCGCGGGCGTCGACCAACACGGCGGACGTCTCGAACCTCCTGCGACGGCGGGCTATCAGGTCGTTCCATCTGCGGTGCAGCAGGTCGAGTTCCGGCGCCGGAGCCAGCACCGTGTGGGCACGGCGGCCGACGAGATCCGATGGCCGGGTCTGCAGGAGTTCGGCGGCCGCGGCGCTCGCCTGCTGGATCCGTCCGCCCGCCGAGATCAGGGCGCAGGGCAGCCCGCTGTGGTCGCGCAGCGCGTGCAGGCTTTCCTCCGCCTCCCGGCGTTGGTCCAGCGCGCGCGTGTAGTCGGTGATGTCCACGTAGATCCCTGCCACGCAGGTCTGTGAGCCCTCCAGGACGGGGAACCGGTGGCCCGCCGCGTATGCGCTGGTGCCGTCGGACCGGTGGTAGGTGAGGGTGTGCCGCACCGATCTGCCGTGGGAGAGGATCTCCCGGTCGAGCGCGAGGAACTGCGCGGCGTCGGCGAGGGAGTCGAAGTCCTGCACATGCTTCCCGATGACGTTCCCCGGCGTGGTGCCGTAGAGGTGCGCGTAGGCGTGGTTGGTCCAGAGGTAGCGCCCGTCCTCGTCCCGGATGAAGGCTGCGGCGGGGGCGAAGTCCGCGAATGCGTCGAAGCGGCGCGCGGCGGCGGTCCCGGCGCTGACCTCCACGGCCAGTCCGCGGGCCCGCCCCCCGCACGCCACTTCGTCGAGGGGCCAGCTCACATCGAAGACCCGCCCGTCGAACCGTGCCTGCCAATGACTGACTTCGGGGGAGTGCCAGGACGCCGCGAAATCCTGCCGCATGGCCTCGAGGAACCGCTGTGGCGTCCGCGAGTCAATGAAGGCACCACCGCCGCTGTCGATGACGCGCAGCTGCCCGTCGGCCTCCCACCAGTACACGGGCAGGTGCTCGAGCAGCGCTTTGAGAGTGGTCTCGTCCACGACGACCTTTCCATCAAGTTTCAACCGGATTGCGCGGTGTGACATCGCGATGTGTATCCCGCTCTGTTTCCGCGCATGCTCGGTTCTCGGCCGACCTGGACGGCGGCGGGCCGCGATGCCGGCCGTCACTTCCGCCATACGTCATCACGGGGCCTCCCCGCCGGTTCAACGGCACCTGCAACTCAGGCATTTGCCTGATCGGCCGGCGCCCGATGCGGCGATTCGGGTACCTGTCGGCTGATTTGCTGGAGCGGTGGTGGGCACCCGTCATGTCCCTCGCCCTCCATCGTTCTGACGGACCATCATCATCCAGAGGAGTTGGATTTCTGTGAGCAAGGTGCTGTTCGTGCATGCCAAGGGCGGCCCGCCCCTCGGCTATGCCCTGACACGGGTCGCCGCGAAGTCGGCAGTGCACCTGCTGGCGCTCAGCGCACTTCCTCCCAGCGTGGCCGCGACCGCCGAGCGCCTGTGCGCCTCGGTCCTGGTCCCCACCGAGTCGGAGCGGCGCGACCTGGTGTCCCTGATCGTTGCCCGGGCCCAGGCCATCGGTGCGGACGCGGTCGTCACATTCTCCGAGTACGCGGTCGTGGCTGTCGCCGAAGCCTGCGAGAAGCTCGGCCTCGCCGGGGCGGGCAGCTCCTGCGCCCTCGCCCGCGACAAGCGGATGATGCGGCGAACCTGGCAGGAACACGGCATATCCCAGCCCCGGTTCCGCCCGGTCGCCTCGGAGCAGGAGCTGCATGACGCGGCTGCGGCCCTTCCCTTACCCCTGCTGCTGAAGGCGGCCTGGAGCGCCGGTTCCACCGCACACCAGGTCATCCGCTCCTCGCGGGAGGTGGCGGAGGCCTGGGAGCGGTCGCGGGAAGTGATGGCCGAATCCGCGCAACTGGGATACGCCGAACTCCACGTGGCCGACGCCAACGCGGACTTCGTGGTCGAGCAGATCGTGGCGGGATCGGCCGAGGACTGGTTCGACGAGCCGGGGTGGGGCGACTACGTGAGCGTCGAAGGTGTCGTCATCGACGGCGACTTCCGACCCGTCTGTCTCAGCGGACGCATGCCGACGGTGGAACCGTTCACCGAGCGCGCCGGCATCACCCCCGCCTCGCTGTCGCACGACGCCCAGGAGCGCGTGGTGGCCCTCGCGCGGGATGCCGTCGACGCGCTGGGTCTCGCGAACTGCGGAACGCACACCGAGATCAAGCTCGGGGCCGAAGGCCAGATGTGGGTGATCGAGACCGCGGCCCGGTTCGGTGGCGCGATGACCGTCCCGCAGATCGAGGAGGTCTTCGGCCTGGACCTCATCGGGATGCTCGTCGACCACCTCCTGGGACGCCCGGTCACCTGGCCGACGCGCGCCCGTACGCCGGGGGAGGCGCGAGGCGCGGCGGGTTCGCTCGTCGTACTTGCTGTCGACGGTGCCGGTGACGCCTGGCCGGACCGGCGCGTCTGGGACTTCCCGACGGTGACGGAAGCCGTCCCGGTCAGCGACGGCAGCCGGCTGTCGGTGGTGGCCGAGAATTCACTCCCCGACGGTGTTTTGGTGCCGGTCTACGACCCGGCCGCCGGCGCGAACACCATGGCGGCACTCTGCCTGCTCTCCGCCGTCGACCCGCAGACCGTCATCCGTGACTTCCGGACCCTGGTGGATGTCCTGCCGCACGTCCTACCGCTGGCTTCGGACGAGGAGGCCCGCTCATGACCACCCACCTCCTTCCCCCGGGCGCGCCGGACCCTGCCGTGGACCGCACGGTCGTCGGCGAGAATCTGTCCCTGCCGTTGTTCCGCACCCTCTCCGGCGTGCTGGCCGGTCACCCCTACCTGAAGGTCGTCGTCGACCGCGCAGAGGACACCTGGCACCTGCTCGATACGGCCGTCCACCCCTTCCACGTCAACTACGTCGCCACCCGCGTCCTCGACATGGAGCTGGAGGCCCTGGACGCGTGCCTGGACGCCTTCAACGCCTCGGTGTACCGGGATCCCGAGCGTCGCTTCCTCCTGGGTGTGCTCTCCCTGCACACTGACGAGGACTCCGACGGCCGCGAGCGACCGTTCCTGGTGCTGGAGACGACCGAATCCGACACCATGCACGGCGCCTTGCTCGACGCGTTCTACGCGTTCGTCCGCGGCCGGGTCGACGGCCGACTGCCGCTGCTGCTGAAGCCGGCGAACCATGGACAGGAACAGGAGCTGACCGCGATCAGCGAGGTCCGGGTGCCGCGGATACCCAGCCACGAACTCTTCGGCAACCGGACGCGGACACCGCTCAACGCCGCCGAGGCCATCGGCAGGCTGCGCTACTTCCGGACGGCCGAGGAGTACGAGGCAGCCGCCGACGGGCTCGGCTGGTCGGACATCGTGGCCATGGCCTGCCTGCCGGACGACGTGCCGCGCGTCGCAGGATTCCTCAACACCGCGCCCACCACGCCGCTCTCGCACACCAACGTCCTCGCCTCCGGCTGGGGCATCCCCAATGCGATCGTCCGCGACCTGGAACAGATCGTCGAGAAGGACGACCTGAACGGTGCCTGGGTCCGCTACCTGGTGCGGGACGACGAGATCACCCTCGTGCCGCTGGCGACCGCCCCGGCCCTGGAAGCGCCGACGTGGCACCAGCAGCGGATCCGGATGGAACCGCCGCTGCTCGAGGACGCACCGGCCCTGGCTCTGCACCGGCTGCGCCGCGCGGACCGGGACCGCTACGGCACCAAGGCGGCCAACCTCGGAGAGCTTCACCACGTTCTCGACAGCCGCACGGCCGATCTCACCGCGTTCTACGGGCAGTCGCGGCCGCCCCGCACGGATCTGTACGGCCATCTCGCGGCCCGACTCGGGGTCACGGATGCCACCACCGGCGGGCTGCGGCAGGCGGCGGCCGAATTCGCCGCACGTACCGTCGCGGCCCCCGACGGAGTCGCCCTCCCGTTCGCCCTGCAGCAACGCTTCCTCGCCTCCTCACCAGCCCTGCAACAGGGCATCGGAAAGCTCAAGATGGCGCTCGAACTCGACGCGGTCGAGGTGCTGGACTCCCTCTGTCTGCACCTGCAACACGTCGTCCGGAACACCCCGATGCCGGAAGAGGTGACCCGGCAGATCACCCAGGCGTTCCCCGCCCCACTCGCCGCAGGAAGCCGCCTGGTGGTGCGCTCCTCCTCCAATGCCGAAGACCTTCCCGGGTTCTCTGCGGCCGGGGTCTACGACTCGGTCACCACCGTCCGCGGGGCCGGCGAACTCCTCGACGCGGTGCGCCAGGTGTGGGCCTCCCTGCTGTCGCCGCGCAGCGTGCGCCTGCGCCATCAGGTCGGCATCTCCCTGGACGACACATACATGGGAGTGATCATCCAGCAGTACGTCCCCGCGGATCTCGGAGGCGTACTGGTGACCTGCAACCCGACGAAGCGCGAGGACTTCCGCAACGTCTACCTCAACTGCTCGCCGGGATCCCCCGAGACGGTGGTCGACGGGACGACCCTGCCGCAGCAGTACCTCTACAACACCGTTGAGGGCGGCGGCCGTACGGTGGCTCTCGGCTCGTCCGGCGAGGACCTGCCCACCGCGACCAGGAGCCGGCTGATGGACCTGGCCCTCACCGGTCGGCTGCTGCAGTCCCACTTCAGCGAGGGCGACGCGGACCATCCGCTCGACATCGAGTGGCTGATGACCGACCAGGGGGACTTCCGACTGGTTCAGATCCGCCCCTACGCCCTGTGATCCGCCGTCCTGACCGGCCGCGGCCGACCTCCCGGGCCCGTCCGGCGGGCCCGCCCCCGACACCCGCGGCTCGCCGGATCATCCGACTCAACAACGGCTTCCAACTGCTGTTCAACCTGCTGTGGTGGATGCCGGTGTTCTACGCCTACCAGCGGGAGGCGGGACTGTCGGACGGGCAGATCTTCGGGATCCAGAGCATCTACTACGTCGCGTTCTGCCTGTTCGAGATCCCGACCGGGATCGTGGCCGACCGCATCGGCGCACGCAACTGCCTGCGGGCCGGGGCAGTCGTGATGACTGCCGCGAACCTGGCCCCGGTCCTCACCCCCTCGTACGCGGGCTTCCTCGTCCACTTCCTGGCCATCGCCGCCGGCCGCTCCCTGACATCGGGCGCAGCCAGCGCCTACCTGTACGACGGCCTGCGGGCCGAGGGGGGCGGCGAGCACTATCTGAAGGCCGAGGGCACGGCTCGCGCCCTCGGCCTGGCCGCGAAGGTGATGTGCTGGCCGCTGGTCGGCCCCCTGATGGCCGTCGCTCACACGGCGCCGTACGTGCTGAGCGCCGCGAGTGCGGCGGGCTCCCTGGCATGTGCCCTCGCGCTGCCCCGACTTGCCCCGCCCCGCGGGGACGGCCGGTCGGGTCGGGCGCCAGGGAGAGGCGGGACGAACCGGAGCCGTGGAGCGTTCCTGCACGACGCGGGCGCCGCGCTGCGCTGCGTACGAGCCACACCTTGGCTTGCCCTGGTCATGGTGCAGGGCGTGGCCGTGTTCACCCTCTCCCGTATCTGCCAGGTCAACCTTTTCCAGCCCATGCTGTTGGCCCACGGCATCGGCGAGACCTCGCACGGCGGGGTGCTGGCGGCCATGACCGTGGCGGAGGCCGTGGCCTCGGCGCGTCCCCAATGGCTCGGCCGCCGTCTGTCACCGGTGGCCATGGTGTCCCTGCTCAGCCTGGCGCTGGCGGGCACGCTGGCGAGCATCACCCTCGGCGGGCCCTGGACCGTGGTCGCACTGCTGTGCCTGTTCGCCGCGGTCACCGGCTTCGCCTACCCGATCCAGCGGAAGTTGGTCAACGATGCCATCCCGGCGCACGCCCCTCGTGCCACGCTCCTCTCGGTCGAGAGCATTGTGGACCGAGGCGTGTGCGCGCTGGCAGCCGTGGCTGCGGGAGCCTATCTGTCGGCGGGCCGGCTGGACGCGCTGCTGTGGCACAGTGCGATCGTGACCTGCGTGGTGATGATCGCTGTCCAACTGGTCTTGCGGAGCGATGCGGTGGGACGGCGCGCTTCGACGCCGACTGTGGCCACGCAGGGAAACAGGCGCGGATCAACGACGGCGAGCTGATCCGCACGCTCGCCGAGGCGGCACGACCGCGCGGGACGGGCAGTCGGCAGGCGGCCGCATCGCAGGGTTGTCTGCGATGCGGTTCACGGCTTGCCCGATGAGATCCAGATCTTGATGGTGCTGCCCGGGTCGATGTGGGTACCGCTCCCCGGTTCCTGTTCGACGACTTCTCCTGCGGGCCACAGTTCGTCGGGGACGGTGTGTTCTTCCAGCTTCACATGGGCGATGGCCGCGCAAGCGCGTGCGTTGGCGGTGGTCATGTGCTCGAGGGACGGGGGGTAGGGCTGGTCGCTGGTCGCGTACGTGTCGCAGTTGGACAGCTTTCCCGTGGCGCGGGGATCTCCCCCGGTCGAGATCCATATTTTGACCGTGCTGCCCGTCGTTATCTGTTCCGATCCGGGCTCCTGCTTCGCGACCTGTCCGGCGGGTGTGAGCTTGTCCTGGATGGTCCCGGCTTCCTGCAGCTTCAGATGGGCAATGTCCGCACAGACGCGTGCCTTGGCCCGGCTCTTGCCCTTGAACCACGGGTTGGAGACCTTGCCATGGGTCTCCTCCACCTCGCAGTCCGCGAGGTCGCCCTTGGCCCGGGGATCACCGCCCGTCGACACCCAGATGGTGACGGTGCTGCCGGACTTCACCTTCTTGGTTGCGGGCTCCTGCTTCACCACGGTGTCCTTGTCGTACTTCTTCCCCGTGGTGGTTTTCTGTTCAAGCTTCAGCCCGGCGATCTCGGCACACCTCTTCGCCTCCGCCGGTGACATACCGGTGAAGTCAGGGGGCGTGAAGTGGCTGTCGCACAGAATGAATGCTCCGGTGGCCCGGGGATCCGGATCCCCGGTGTGTGAGATACCTGAAATCAGGTACTGCGCGACGTACGCGGCCGCGAGCCCCATACCCACGACCATGGCTACCGTCACCCAGATGAGCCTCCGCATGCCATTCGTCCGCAGTGACATGCGGGGGAGGTGCGTGGCCTGCCGGAAGGTCACGGAGATGGTGTCGGCCGTGAGGGTGGGGGGCACATGCGGGGGCAGCGGCCGAGTGGGTGTCCCGCCGGCGGCGATCTTGCGTATGTCGTCCGCCATGGCCCGGGCGCTCGGGTACCGCTGCTCGGGGTCCTTGCTCAGGGCGCGGGCGACGACCGAGTCCACCGCCGGGGGCAGTGACGGATTGATCGAGGACGGGACCGGCGCGGGGTGCTGCACATGCTGGTAGAGCACGCTCATCGTGGACTCGCCGTCGAACGGCAGCGTGCCGGTGGCCAGTTCGAACAGCATGCAGCCGACCGAGTAGAGGTCCGACCGGGCGTCGGCGGGCTTGCCCAGCGCCTGCTCGGGGGAGAGGTACTGCGGCGTGCCCAGCACGGTGCCCGTCCGGGTCATCGAGGTGGCATCCGACTGCAGGGCGCGGGCAATACCGAAGTCCATCACTTTGACGGTGCCGTCGTCGGTCACCATCACGTTGGCGGGCTTGATGTCCCGGTGAATCAGTCCGCGCCCGTGGCTGCTGGCCAGCGCGTCCAGGACGGCAGCGGTCATCGTCAGTGCCGTGGTCAGCGGAATCGCACCGTCCGCGGCAGCACTGTCCCGGATCAGCTCGCGCAGCGAGCGGCCCGAAACGTACTCCATGACGATGTACTGCACGACGCCTGCTTCACCCGCGTCCTCACCACTGTCGTGGACCGCCACGATATTGGCGTGACTGAGCCCGGCGACCGCCTGGGCCTCGCGGCGGAACCGCTCGCGGAAGGACGGATCACGGGCCAGTTCGGAATGCAGGGTCTTCACCGCGACGGTGCGTCCCAGCACAGAGTCGTGGGCGCGGTGCACGGATGCCATGCCGCCCTCGCCGAGCGGAGCCTGCAGAACGTAGCGTCCCTGCCCCACCGCACGGATCGGCGCCCCCGCGTACGCCTGCCCGCTTTCCCCCACGCCCATCGCCCTTGCCCTCCCCCGGCCGCGCACCCCCCGCGCGGCGACGCCGAACCCGCCAAGGACCGGCCATGTCAGATGTGTTGAGCTCCGCAGCCCAGAAGTCGCACGGGTCTTCCGGGAGTTCAGCAGCAGAGGCCACATGTCGCCTGTGCCACTCCGCCCGGCCGAGTGGTGGCACCCCCTGGGCGGCCCCCGCCCCGGGGTGCTGGTTTGCCCGGGTGCACCGGCCTTCGTCAGCAGGCGAGTCCATGACTGATGGTCATCGACGGTCCGCACACCCGTCTGTGCGTCAGAGGGGTGATCATACTTCACGCAGTCAGGCGAGTTCGGTCTCCCATTCGGCGAAGGGCGGCTGCTCCTCGTAGCTGGGGTCGCAGTACCCCCGGATCCACTCGGCGGCGCGATGCGCAGCCTGGTCGTAGTTGGTCACCCTGCCCTCCTGGTCCACCTCGAGGAGGTTGGTGAAGATCGTGAAGACCATCTCCAGCTCCGAGCCCATGGTGACCAGGTCCGGGCGGTAATCGATGTCTCCCAAGAGCGGGATGTCCAACGTGCCGTTGGCGAGAGTGAAGGCGAAGTGACGGATCGAGGCTCGAACATCCCTGGGGATCTTGGACATTCGAAGATCCTGCCAGCCAAGGGCGCCTGACGGAAGGTGATTCCACGACCCGGCGCGGTCGGACGGGTCGGCGCTCAGCGCAGGGGCAGCTCCAGTTCGGACGGGTCGTCCTCCGGCGAGCCGAACGACACCTTGCTGTTCAGCGGTGTGCGACCGCCGTACAGCGGGTCCTTGGTATCGAGGACCAGAGCCAGCCGGTGTCCTGCGGGCAGGTCGTAGGCGGTGGCGAAGAGCGGGATGTCGAGGGGGAAGGCCTGCCCCGGCATCCGGCCGGACCAGCTCTGCGGGGCGTGGGAGATCAGCTTCCCCACGCCGAGGGCGTTCACGTCGTAGAGATAGCCGATCACTGTGCCCTCCGGCGCGGAGGCGGTGACGGTCGTGTGCAGCTTGACGGCTCCGCGGATGTGCTGCGCGGCCGTGTACGGCGCCGACTGCCATACGGCTCCGGCCCGGCGGGGCAGCAACGGGACCACGACGACGGGAGGCAGTTTGAGGACCTGGTCCAGCAGCCCGGACAGTTCGGTGATGCCGCCGTCGGCGCCCGAGTTCGTACCGCCGACGACCGTCGTCCGCCATCCCGTCCCAGCTGTGCCGCTGCTCCCGGGCGTGCCGCCGTCGAGCGAGCCGGTGCCGAAGACGTTCGCTCTGCCGAGCTGCAGCCGCTCGGTCCGCGAACTGACGGCCTGCCAGGACGGATAGGTCTCGTGTGCGCCGCCGGGCCGTACTTCCAGCTCCACCGGCGGCCGAGGTGTGCCGCCGCTGCCCTTGAGGTGCTCGTCGAACCAGCTGAGCGCGCTCGCCCAGGTGGCATTGTCCAGCCCGAGCAGGCCGGTGACCTCCTGCGTGGCATGGTCGCCGGGGCGCAGCTCGATCCGCTTGGGGCCGGTCAGCTTCTGATAGAAGGCAGTGATCTGGCTGGAGTTGAAGATGCTCTCCCCCCATGCACTGGCGAGGAAGACGGCTGTGCCGTTGGCATTGATGCGGTCCACATAAGCGCCCGGGGACCTGGTCCGCGCCCATTTGATGACTTCGGGGGTATTGCGGTCGCCGAAGAGGTTGGCCAGCATCCGCCGGAACTCGGCGCTTTCGCGACCGGCGGGCGCCCCAACGGCGGCGAGCACGGCGGCGGCCTGCAGGTGCCGGGTCTCGCCGCTGTAGAGCGAGTCGACCAGGTCCCCCCAACCGCTCATCGCAGCCACCGCTTTGATCCGCGGGTCGGCGGCGGCTCCCATCAGGGTCAGGCCGCCGCCCAGGGACAGACCGGTCATCCCGATCCGCTGCGGATCGGCCGGAGTCCGGGCGATGACCCAGTCGATGACCGACGAGATGTCCGCCACGTCCTTGGGCCCCGCAACATCGACCTCGCCTCCGGAGAGCCAGAAGCCGCGGACGGTGTAGGTGACCACGACATAGCCGCTCGCGGCGAGTTTCCTGCCCTGGAGGACGTACTCGAGGTCGTTCTGCCCCCAACTGGCCGGCTGCACGATCACCGGGTATCGGCCGTGTGCGTCGGCGCCGGGTGTGCTGGGGGCGGGGGTGAACACGTTCGCCTTGAGGACGACACCGTCCTTCGTCGGGATGTCGGCGAGGCGGAAGGAGGGCCCCGCCGTGGCTTGGGCTGCCGCGCGCGCCAGCCCCGGGACCGCTGAGGTGGATGCCGCCTGTGCTGCGGGTGCCGCGGCGACTGTGCCGAGGAGGGCGAGTGCCGCGGCGACGGCGGCACTGGTCGTCCGGACCCTGGCGCGGTGTCCGCCGTGGTCTTGCGTTCGTCTCACTCGTGCTCCATCTGGCTCGGACCGTTGTGCCACGGAGGCACTGCCCACCGGCACGGTGATCGGAGCGTAGAGGTGCGGAACAGCCACGGGGAGACGATGATCAGCCAAATTACCCACGGGTAAGGGTGGGGGCCGACGCCCGACCAGGTGCGCAGCCGTCGACGCGCGGTACCTGAGACATTGAGTCAGCGCGGCGCCCCGTCGGAATCGGTGGATCGGCTCGCGGCTCTGTTGAGGCCGAGAACCAAGCTGAAATGAGGCGCCGGCAGTGGATGAGCGGGCCGGCGATGGGCGAAACCTCACCTCGGCGTGGCGTGCCGTCCAACGGGTGATTATCGGCCTGCACTCACTCGAAGAGCCCATGGTGTAGCTCGAATGCGGCGCTCTCCGCTGGTGCGGAGGGGAAAAGAGGCTGACGGTGAATCAAGTCGCCCCTGCGATCCGGTGACCGATGAAGTGTCGGTCTTCGCAGACGCGGCGAAAGGAATGTGCCCCATGCGCTCTGCCCGCACACTATTCGCGTCAGCCGCTACCACTGCGGTCCTCATGATCTCCGTTCCTGCCGCGTTTGCCGTGACCTCGGCCGACGACTGGGACAAGGACAGCGGCTCGTCTTCCAGTAGCGACAGCCAGGAGAAGTCTGAGAAGGGTGACTCCGAGAAGTCCGAGAAGGGTGACTCGGAGAAGTCTGAGAAGGGTGACTCCGAGAAGTCCGAGAAGGGTGACTCCGAGAAGTCCGAGAAGGGCGACCACGAGAAGTCCGACAAGGGCGACTACGACAAGGGTGACCACGGCAAGGGTGACCACGACAAGGGTGACCACGACAAGGGTGACCACGACAAGGGTGACCACGACAAGGGTGACAAGCCGGAGGGTGGCGTTCACACCGGTGGTGGCGCTCTGGCCATGGTCGTGGCCGAGGACTGGGGGCAGGACAAGTCCGACAAGGACGACTCCGACAAGTCCGAGAAGGGCGACTCCGACAAGGGCGACAAGGACGACTCCGACAAGTCCGAGAAGGGCGACTCCGACAAGGGCGACAAGGACGACTCCGACAAGGGCGACCACGACAAGGGCGACAAGGGCGACCACGACAAGGGTGACCACGGGAAGGGTGACAAGCCGGAGGGTGGCGTTCACACCGGTGGTGGCGCTCTGGCCATGGTCGTGGCCGAGGACTGGGGGCAGGACAAGGGCGACAAGGACGACTCCGACAAGTCCGAGAAGGGCGACTACGACAAGGGCGACCACGGGTCCTGGAAGAAGGAGAAGCCCAACGGTGGTGTCCACGCCGGTGGTGGCGCTCTGGCCATGTCCGGCAACAGCCTGGCTGCCGGCTCGGTGCTGATGCTCGTTGGTCTCGGCGCAGGGGCGTACCGGCTGCGCCGGAGCGCGTCGGGTGCTGCGGCCTGATGGGGTCGAACCACTAGTAGTTCGCTGGCTGCCGCGGCCGCCGTCCCTCCCGGGCGGTGGCCGCGGCGATTGCCCTTTCCGCTCCCCGGACTCTTCCGTCGCCCGCCCGCGCCTCACTGGCCCCGTACGCGAAAGGCCCGCTCGCATGGCCGCCCTGCAGCCGCCCGGCACAGCCCCCGCCTCCCGTCCCTTCGGCCGCGCCCTGATGTGGCCCGCTGCGGCGGTCGGGCTGGGCTTCCTCCTTGTGTACAACTCCTTCACCAACCCGGCAGAAGTCGCTCCGCCGGCCCGCGCTGTGGCTTCGGCTCCCTCCAGGCCTGCCCCTGCCGCCCCTGCGGCCCCTGGTGCCGGTCTGGCGCTGCCCCGTTCCGCCCCGAAGCGGCTCTCGATCACGGAGATCGCCGTCGACGCGCCCTTCACGCCGCTGTCCGTCGGTTCTTCGGGACAACTGAACGCGCCACCCGGAGACGACGACAATCTGGTCGGCTGGTTCCAGGAGGGCCCCGCACCCGGCGAGCGCGGCACCTCAATCGTCGCGGGCCACGTCGACACCAAGACCGGCCCGGCCGTATTTGTGGAGCTCAGCTCCCTCAAACCGGGAAGCAAGGTCGACATCACCCGCGCAGACGACACCGTCGCCACGTTCAAGGTCGACTCCGTCGAGACCTTCAGCAAGGCGCACTTCCCCAATGAGCGGGTGTACGCCGACACCCCCTCCGCGCAGCTGCGTCTGATCACCTGCGGAGGCGAGTACGACAGGAAGGTGAAGGACTACACGGACAACGTGGTCGTGTTCGCCCATCTCGATTCCAGCAAACGCGCGTGAACCGCTGCCGGGAAAATCGAGACCTCAGCCGCACAGCACGCGCAGCGGCAGGATACTGGCGGTCGGGCATGGACCATCGACGGCGGGAGTTCTTGTGACAGCACTGCGTCGGCTGATCGTCCTGCGGCACGCCAAGTCCGCCCGGCCACCGGATATGGCGGACTTCGACCGTCCGCTCACCGGGCGGGGCCGTAGGGACGCCTCCGCTGCCGGTCGCTGGCTGCGGGACGCCCGTTACACCCCGGACCTTGTGATCTGCTCGACCGCTGTCCGTGCCCGAGAGACCTGGGAACTGGCGGCCGAACAGCTTGAAACCCAGCCACCAGTGCAGCACGAGGCCCGCGTCTACGATGCGGACCTCCACACACTGCTCGCTGTCGTACGTGAAACACCCGCATCCGTAGACACGTTGCTGGTGTGCGGTCACAATCCTGGAGTCCAGGAGCTGGTGCTGTCACTGGCTGCCGAGGCGCTCGGCGACGCCCTGAAGCGTACCCGCGAGAAGTTCCCCACCAGCGCCATCGCCGTTCTCACCTGGCACGGCGACTGGTCCGAGCTCGCCCCCGGCGCGGCTCTGCTCACCGACATGGCTGTCCCTCGGGGGACTTGACCGGTACGGGGAGCCGCTGGGCACTCGGAGAGCAGGCGTCAGTCGTCCTTGCCGGTCTTGAGCTTGTGCCACACCGTGCTGAGCGCTTCGAGATCCTCCGTGTCGAGGAGGTCGGTGAAGACCGGAGCCAGGCAGGAGCGTCGCGTGGCGTCGGCCTCTTCGAAAAGCTGGTGGCCCTCCGGCGTCAGGGCCACTTCGACTGAGCGCGCGTCACGCGGGGACGGGGTGCGGGTGACAAGGCCTCGGCTCTGGAGGGCGTCGATGACGCGGGACACCTGGCTGCGGCTGAGCATGGTGCTGTTGCCGAGTACGGAGGCCGGAACAGGATCCGGGTTCGAGGCGAGCCAGAGCATTACCTCGAACCAGGAGACCGGCAGGTCGTGGGCCTTGCTCAGGGCGCGGTCCACGCGTTCGGTCAGGACGGTTCCGGCCCAGACCAGTCCGTAGAAGGCGTGGTCGGCCACGGGCATCTCTGCCTGGGTGAGCTTCCTTTTTGCCATGGCCCTGATCCTACCTGTTGCGTGTGCACGCACAGAATGGTTATGGTGTGTGTACACGCACTGAATTGCTCAGTGTCCATGCACGAAAGGCACACCATGTCTTCCAAGGTTGTTCTGATCACCGGCACCTCCTCGGGCATCGGCCTGGCCGCCGCCGTCGCCGCCGCGCGGGCCGGCTGGCAGACCGTGGCGACCCTGCGCGACACCAGCCGCGCCGACGCGCTGCGCAAGGCGGCCGCGGACGCCGGGGTCGAGCTCGACATCCGGCAGCTCGACGTCACAGACGAGGCCTCTGTCGCCGCCGCGATCGAGGGCGTCATCAGTGACCACGGCCGCCTCGACGCCGTGATCAACAATGCGGGTGCCGGGCACCTCGGGACGCTCGAGAACGAGACGGTTGGCGATGTGCGCAAGGTCATGGAGGTCAACTTCTTCGGAGTGCTCCATGCCTCCAAGGCGGCCCTGCCCCACCTTCGAGCCTCTGGTGGCCGTCTGATCACCGTCACCAGCGTCGGTGGGGTCATCGGGCAGCCGTTCAATGAGGCTTACTGCGCCGCGAAGTTCGCCGTCGAGGGCTACATGGAGAGCCTGGCGCCGGTGGCTGCCAAGCTCGGTGTGACCGTCTCCGTCGTCGAACCCGGCGCTGTGGCGACCGAGTTCGTCAGCAACATCGGTGTCGACCCGGAGGCCGCGATTGCCACGGCCGGTCCGTACGCCGATGCGCTGCGGTCCTACGTGGAACGCACCGTCTCGCAGTTCCTCAGCGGCGCACAGACCCCGGCCGAGGCTGCCGAGTCGGTACTGCAGGCGCTGACCGAGGACCGGCCCGCGTTCCGTATCCAGACGTCCGACTGGGCCCGCGCCTTCACCGGCACCAAGCTCAGCGACCTGGACGGTTCGGCGGTGCTCGGCCTCACCGGCGGCTGGGTGGGCTGACCCTGCGCGACGGACGCCGACCGCAGGACGCGGAGGCTACCGTGTGTCGACGTACGGCCGCCGCGCCGCGCCGCGCCGCGCCGTCCGGCTCCGGCGGCCAGGCGTCCAGCGCCGCGAGGGCAGGTCCCGATCCGGGCAACGGCAGCGCCTCGTCGGCCAGTTGGATATGCGGTGATCCCGCGTCGTCCTCGGCGTACACGGCCGCGGTCCGCATTCCGGCCTCAGCGGCGGCGCGCAGCACCGTACGGCGATCTCCCCGCGATTGGCGACGAGTACGGCGGCAGAACCCATGAGTTCCTCCAGAGCAGGCGGCGCCGCCATGCTCATCGGCCGATTCCACCGGCGCAAGGTCCCCGACGTTCAAGATCAGACAGAGGGAGCCTGTGGAACAAGCCAGTTGTAGGCGGCCTGCGCCGTGAACTCGCTCTGTCCGCCCGCGAAGAGCAGCCCCGCGGACTGGAACGCCGGGTCGCCGGCCGTCGCCGGGACATAGGGGACGGCGATGCAGCGCATACCTGCGGCGTGCGCCGCCGCCGCACCCGGCGCGGCGTCCTCCAGCACCACACAGTCGGCAGGACCGACGCCGAGACGGCGAGCGGCCTCCAGGAAGACATCGGGCTCGGGCTTGCCCTGTGCGACCTCCTCGGCGGAGACGATCGTGGGGATGAACGCGTCGAGACCGGTGCCGGCGAGCACCGCCTCGATGGCGGCGCGGGACGAGCCGGACGCCACCGCCATCGGCACACCCTCCGTGTGGAGCCGCTCCACGAACTTCCACATCTCCGGGAAGACATCCGTCGAAGCGCGCGCCAGCTCCAGATAGTGGCGGTTCTTCGCGGCGAGCAACTCCTCGACCGGCACCTCGATCCCGTACTCCCCACGCAGGATCTCCAGCGTCTCCCGCGTCCCGATCCCGATGAACCGGGTGTGGTGCTCCCAGCTGAAGTCCGCCACGCCGTGCTGGGCGAGCAGTCGGCGCCCCGCCTCGTAGTAGTTCGGTTCGCTGTCCACCAGTGTGCCGTCGAGATCGAAGATGACCGAAGTGGTGTGCGAAGTGCTCATGCGCACCAGCATGCCAAGACTCGGTTCGACCGTGCCGAGCCGGTGCTCGTCCTTGCCGAGCCGATGCTCAGCGTGACGTGCCGGCGGCCCGGCCCACCGACTCGACCAGCGGCAGCAGTCGGTGCGGCACGCGCTCGCGCAGTGCCATCTCGGTGCGCGTACGCACCACGCCCGGCAGCTGGATCAGCCGCTGGATGACGTCCTCGAGATGCCCGTTGTCCCGCGCTGCGACGCGCGTGAGCAGATCACCGCCGCCGGTGATCGAGAACGCCTCGATGATCTCGGGCACGGCCGCGAGCGCGTCGCCGACCTCGTCCAGATGCCCCTGCGTGACCTCGATATGGACGAAGGCGAGCACCGGATGCCCAAGGGCGGCGGGGGAGAGGTACGGACCCGTGCCGGTGATCACGCCGTCCCGTTCCAGCCTGTCGATCCTGGCCTGCAGGGTGCCGCGCGCGATGCCGAGGATCCGGGCGTACTCACGCACGCTGGTGCGCGGCTGTTCGATCAGCAGCCGCAGGATGCGGGTGTCGAGTGTGTCCACCGTCATGCGCCCGTTGGCCTCCCTCCGGCCCGAGCTCCGCCCTGGACAGCGCCAATGGCCCAGTCTATCGCGATCGAGGTGAGCCACTGGGTGCGGTGAGGCCTTCCTCTGCGGAGAGGAGAGTCACTGCTCGCGCATGCCCCACGGTGAGCCGTACTCGGTCAGCAGGTCCAGGAAAGGCCGGGCCGGTAGGGCTTCGGGGCCGAGGACGCCACTTCCGGACCAGGTGTCGGCGGCGATCAGTTCCAGGGCCACGACGGGGTTGATGGCGGTCTGCCACACGACGGCCTGGCAGCCGTACTCACGCATGGACCACTGATTGTCGACCACGTGGTACAGGTACACCTCGCGCGGGCGGCCGTCCTTGGTGCCCTTGACCCAGGTGCCCGCGCAGGTCTTGCCGTGCATGCGCTCCCCGAGGGCCGCCGGGTCCGGCAGACAGGCGGCGACCATGTCCCGCGGGGAGACGTGGACCGTGCCCGATCCGTCCGCCGCGGGCACCGGCACCGGATCGGTGCGGTCGAGGCCCAGCAGGTGCAGCGTCTGCAGCGTACGGATGAAGTCCTCGCCGAGGCCGTACTTGAAGGTGACGCGTCCCGCGTCCACCCAGCGTGGGACCAGCAGGACCTCCTCGTGCTCGACGTTGACGCACTCGACGGGGCCGATCCCCTCGGGGAAGTCGAAGACCTCGGGTTCGCTGAAGGGGGCGGTGGTGAACCAGCCGCGGCCGGCCTCGTAGACGACGGGCGCATTGAGGCATTCCTCGATGGTGGTCCAGATGCTGAACGAGGGTGCGAAATCGTAGCCGTCGACCGTGAGGTTCGCTCCGTCGCGGATGCCGATCTCCTCGATCTCGTCGAAGAGTTCCTCGGCGGCGTGGCGGGCGAAGACATCGGACAGTCCCGGCTCGACACCGATGCCGACCAGGGCGAGCAGTCCGGCCTTCTCCCAGTCCGCGGCCCGTTCGAACTGGGTGTCGCCGAGCTTGACGCCGGTCAGTTCGTAGGGGCGCTCCGGGTGCGGGCGGGACAGCGACATCGCCATGTCCAGGTAGTGCGCCCCGGCGCCCAGGGCAGCCTGGAACAGCGGCATCACAAAGCGGGGGTCGGTGGCATTGAGCAGGACGTCGCAGCGCTGCCGGTGCAGCAGCGAGGTGACGGCCGCCTCGTCGCTCGCGTCGATCCGTTCGGCGCTGAAGCGGCCGTCCGGTTCCAGGGCCGCGACCGCGGCCTGGGCGCGGGAGAGGTCGTAGTCGGCAACGACCATGTGGTCGAAGAAGGACCGGCGGGCGGCGATCCGGGTAATGGCGGTGCCGACGCCGCCGGCTCCCACGAGAAGAACACGCATGGCCAAACTCCGTTTCCCAGACACGGTGTGCAGGCGCCGATTGTGGGGCGCGCCGCTTGTCGGATCCGATCCAACGCGCCCGCCGCTGTTAACGTCAACTGTGTTGGCATAAGGTGGGTCGGGTCATGGTGCTGGTGATGGAGGGAGCGTGCTGTGCCCAAGTCTGTGGTGCCGGAGGAGGCCCGGAGGCGGCGACGTCCCACGAAGAAAGGTGCGGTGCTGTCGGAGCAGCTGATCGTGGAGACGGCGCTGCGCATGCTGCGGGAGCACGGGAGCGCGGGCCTGACCGTCCGCCGCCTCGGCACCGCCCTGGGGGCGGACCCCAGCACGCTGTACCGGTACTTCAGCGGCATCGACGACCTGACGCTGGCCATCGGGAACATGCTCGTCGGACGTGCCCTGGCGTGCTGGGAGGGCACCGGCGACTGGCGCGCCGACCTACGGGAGCTGGGGCTGCGCATTCATGCCGCGTATCTCGAGCATCCGCAGGCGGCAGTGCTGACCGCCAGCCGCGTGACGGGCAAGGGTTACGAAGTGGCGGCTGACGAGACGATCCTGGGGCTGCTGCGCACAGCCGGCTTCCCGGACGCCGAGGCGGTCCGGATCTATCACGCGTTCATCGACCAGAGCCTGGCGTTCGCCGCGCTGGACGCGGCCTCGCTGGCGCTGCCGGCGGCAGCACGCGCGGCGGACGAGGAGGTCTGGCAGGCCACGTACGCCCGGCTGCCCGCCGCGACTCATCCACACATCGCAGCGACCGCGCATCTGCTGGTCGCCCGGATGAACCACAGTGCGTATCCCACCGCGCTGGAGATGCTGCTGGACAGCGCATCAACTCGGCTTCGCGAAGAACAACGCGGGGACGGCGGCGGGAGCGGGAGCGGCTGAGCCTGCTCGGCTCTTCGCCTTCGCGGGCCGCCACATCGTCCAGGGGCTCACCTCGCTGCGCTCAAAGGGTAGTTGGCCGCGGAGCCGGTTCACGGTGCCTTCGTGCCTTCGTGCCTTCGTGCCTTCGGCCGTCACGGCCCGCCCTGGGGAGCGCGCTCGTCCCCGTCGGCTGCGCGGTCGTGCTCGAAGACCCAGACAGCCACCTGGGCACGGGAGGTGAAGCCGAGTTTGCTCAGTATGTGCTCGATATGGCCCTCCGCCGTGCGCTGGGCGATCACCAGCGTGGCCGCGATCTCCTTGTTGCTCAGCCCCTGCGCGACCAGATGGGCGATCTCGGTCTCCCGACGGGTGAGCGGTGACGGCCGCTCATCCTCTCCGCCGGGTTCCGCCGCCGCCAGGTGCTCCTCGAGCGCGTAGCCGAGCGCTTCGCCGTAGGAGAGCCGGGAGCCCTTCCTGACGGCAGCACGGAAGGCCGTGGCCCCAAGAGCCCGGCTGGTGCGCGACTCGCACTCGTCGTGGTATTTGACGAGGTGTCCGTACCCGGACAGCGGCGCGCCGATCGCCTGCCAGACGGTCTGCAGGACGCCCAGGAGCCGGGCGGCGCGCTCGTACTGCTCCTCCGTGGCGGCGATCCAGGCCAGCACCTCAAGGTTGACGCCGACCCCCAGCGGATCGTCGAGCGAACGGTTGAAGATCAGGCTCGCCTTCTCGAGCTCGATGGCGCGACGGGCGTCGCCCTGGCGCCAGACCTCGATTCCGAGCGCCATCGTCGTGTAGGCCCTGTGCCAGCCCTCTCCGTACGTGTCGCACACCCTCAGCGACTCCTCGCCGAAGGCGATGGCGCGCGGCGAGTCACCGAGGAACGAGTGGACGAGGGAGAGCCGGATCAGCGCCAGCGCGAGTCCCACGGGGTCGTTGACGGCCTGGTGCCGGGCCACCGCCTCCTCGTAGAGCCCGATCGCGGATTCGGCGTCCCCCCGATACATGGCGATCATGCCGGAGTACAGCGCGGTGTAGGCGACAACGGAATCGTCCGCGAGCCGTTTCCCGAGCTTCCCGCTCTCCTCGAGCATGGCCGCGGCAGCGGCGGTCTCCGACTGGATGACGGCCAGCCAGCTGTTGGTCCACAGCGCTCGGGCGCGTACCTGGTTCGGTTCGGTGCAGACGGCGAGCCCCTCGTCCAGCCAGCGCCGTCCCTCGCCGAGGTAGTAGCTGGTGATCCAGTGGTAGAGCAGGTCCGAGGCCATGCTCAGGCCGGTCTCGGCCTCCCCGTGTTCGGCGAAGCTGTACTCCAGGGCAGTGCGCAGATTGGTGTGCTCCAGGTGGAGCCGTGCGAACCAGGCCACTTGGGACGGGCCGAACAACTCGGCACGCGCTTCGGCCGCCAGCCGCCGGTAGTAGTCACGGTGGCGCCGTTGCAGAGGCGCCGTCTGCCCGGCTGCGACGAGCTGCTCCCGGCCGTACTGCCGCAGTGTGTCCAGCAGTCGGTAGCGCACCGTCGAATGGGGCTCCTCCCTGAGAAGGACCGACTTGTCGACAAGTCCGGTCACCACATCGAGGATCTCTTCACGGCGGATGCCGTCGCCGGAGCAGACCCCCTCGGCCGCCTCCAGATCGAAGCCGCCGGTGAACACCGAGGCGCGAGCCCAGAGCAGCCGCTCTTGACCGGTGCACAGAACGTGACTCCAGTCGATCAGCGCGCGCAGTGTCTGGTGGCGCGGGAGCACCGCCCGCGAACCGGCGGTCAGCAGCTGGAACCGGTCGTCCAGCCGCTCCAGCAACTGCTGTACGGACAGGGCCCGCAGCCGGACGACGGCAAGCTCGATTCCCAGAGGGATGCCGTCCAGCTGCCGGCAGATCCGTTCCACTGCTTCACGGTTGGCCTCGGTGACGGAGAACCCGGGCAGGACGGCGCCCGCCCTCTCGGTGAACAGCCGTACGGCGTCGCACCGGGCCAGCGACTTGAGGGACAGCCGGGGTTTCCCGGTGCTCGGCAGGCCCAGCGTCGGCACGGCAAGGGTGTGCTCGTAAGGGAGGCCCAACACCTGCCGACTGGTGGCCAGGATCTTCAGATCGGGGGCGGAGCGAAGCAGAGAATCGGCCAGCACCGCGCACTGCGGCAGCAGGTGCTCGCAGTTGTCCAGGATCACCAGTGTGCGCTTGTCCCGGAGATGTTCGGTGAGGATGTCCAGTGGCCCGCGGGAGGAATGGTCACGGATCTCCAGCGCTTCGGCGACGGTCTGGGCGAGCAGCTCGGAATTATCCAGGCCCGCGAGTTCGACGAGCCACACACCGTCCGCAAACGCCGACCGGACCTCGGCTGCGACATGTGACGCCAGCCGCGTCTTGCCGACTCCCCCCACACCCGTGAGCGTCACCAGACGCGATCCGGACAGCCTGTTGCGGACCTCGGCCACCTCGTGCCGACGTCCCACGAAGCTCGTCACCTCGGCAGGCAGCCTGCCCTCCTGCCGACGTGTCGAGACGCTTGGTGCCACGACAGCCATCGATTCCTCGGATCGGTCCGATCCACGGCGCCACAGGCCGTTCGTGAACCGGGCCGACGTCATCCAGCCTATTCCTCTGCGGCTCCGGCCGTCCCCGCCCGGCGGCTCCGGACGCCCCGCCCGGCGGAAGGGCCGGAGAGGAAATCCGGTCCTCCCGCCGCAGGTGCAACCATGGTGTTATGTCCGCCCACGGCGCCAATGGCACCGGTCCCCACCTACGGCGGGGCGCTTCCTTCGGCGACGAGTCCTCCCTGATCGGCCGCCGACAGCAGCTCGCCGAGGCCAAAAAGATGCTGCGGCATTCCCGCCTGGTGACCCTCACGGGTGTGGGTGGCGTGGGCAAGACCAAGCTGGCAACGGGAGTTGCCGACGAGGTGCGAAGGGCGTTCCCGGACGGCGATTGGCTGGTCGAGCTCGGCGCGCTGGAGGACGAAGGGCTGCTCGCGCAGACCGTCGCGACGGGGATCGGCCTGCGGGACCAGTCGGCCCGGCACCCGTCGGACCTGCTCTGCGACCGCCTTCGTGACACGCGTTCCCTGCTGGTCCTGGACAACTGCGAGCACATCCTGGACGGCTGCGCGGCGCTCACCGACCGCCTGCTGCGCGCGGCTCCCCGGCTGCGCGTGCTGGCCACCAGCCGCCAGCCCCTGGGGGTGTACGGCGAGTCCGTCCTCTCGGTGCCCGCACTGGCCGTGCCGGAACCCCATCGAACGCTCCGCCCCGAGGCAGCCGCTCACTATGCAGCGGTCAGGCTGTTCCAGCGGCGGGCGGCGGAGGCGTCGCCGGAGTTCACCCTCGGCCCCGAAAACCTGGAGACGGTCGTCCGGCTCTGCCGGCGTCTGGACGGCATCCCGCTCGCCATCGAACTGGCCGCGGCGCAACTCAGGACGTTCACGCCCCAAGAGATCCTCCGGCGGCTGGACGAGCGCCTCGAACTGTCCCCGGACAACACCGCGGCGGACCTGCCCCGCCACGAGACGCTGCGCGCCTCGATCGACTGGAGCTTTGATCTGTGTTCCCCCGGTGAGCAGTGGCTGTGGGCGCGCACATCGGTCTTCGCCGGGAGCTGCGGGCTGGACGCGGTCGAAGCGGTCTGCTCCGGTGACGGCATACCCGAGGAGAGCATCCTCGACCTGGTGGCCGGGCTGGTCGACAAGTCGGTTCTGATCCGGGAGGAGCAGGGTGCCCAGGTGCGCTACCGCCTGCTGGAAACGATCCGGCAGTACGGCGCGGAGCGCCTGGCCGAGGCCGGGCAGAAGCCGGCCCTGCAGCAACGCCACCGGGACTGGTACCACCGGCTGGTGGACCGCGCGGAGGCGGAGTGGCTGAGCCCGCGCCAGGAGACCTGGCTCGCCCGGCTGCAGAGTGAGCACGCCAACCTCCGCACCGCCCTGGAGTTCTGCCTCAGCGAGCCCGGCCAGGTGCAGGAGGGGCTGGATATCGCCGCCTCGCTGTGGTTCCACTGGCTGTGCAGCGGGTTCCTGAGCGAGGGCCGCCACTGGCTCGGCAGGGCGCTGGCGCTCGCACCCCAGGACACGGTGGCCCGCGGCAAGGCGCTGTGGGTGGACGGCTGGCTGTCGGTGCTCCGGGGCGACACGTCCTCGGCGCTGCCGCAGCTGGAGGAGTGCAGGGCCCTCGCGCTCCGGCTTCGCGATACAACCACCCTGGTCCACGCCGAGCAGTACCTGGGCGGCTGTGCGCTCTACGAAGGCGACTTCCGCCAGGCGATCGGCCTTCTGGAGAAAGCCGTGGAAGGCCACCGCGCGGCCGGTGATCGCAACGGCTTGATGACCGCCCTCTATCAGCTCACCGTGGCATGTGCCATGTCCGGCGATCCTCGTGCCGCGGATGTCGGGAAGGAGTGCCTTGCCCTGTGCGATGAGGCACACGCGCCCTGGTCCCGCTCCTACGCCCTGTGGGCGCTCGGCCTCTACCGCTGGCGCCAGGGTGAGCCACGCCATGCGGCAGAACTCCTGCGCGACGCCCTCAAGACCCGCCGGGTCGTAGGGGACGGATGGGGGATCGCTCTCTGCCTGGAGGCGCTGGCCTGGGCCGCCGCCTCAGCCGGCGAGGCGGAAGACGGTGCCCGGCTGCTGGGCGCGGCGGAGGTCGTGGGGCGTTCCGTAGGGATCTCGCAATCGGGGTTCCAGCACCTGGCCGCGGGACACGAGAGGACCGAAATCCGTCTACGCACCGAGCTCGGCGAGCGCAGATACACCGCGGCAGTCCGGCGCGGAGCGAGGATGGGACGCGACAGGGCGGCGGAATGGGCCCTGTACGGCTCCTCGGCCCCGGCTTCGTGGCCCCCTCGGGAGGTGGCGGCCGGCCAGTGAAGAGGCGCCGGCCGGTCAGTGAAGGGGGCGGGTGAAACGCGGGGAACCGCAGTAGCGCCGCACACGGAGCGTTTGCGCCGTCACCCTACGATGCCCACCAGGCCCGCTTCGGGCGGCTCAGGTATCGATACGGGGATTTATCCCCTTCCGACACGCTGGTCGTCGGCACATGATGGTCGCGTCATCCGAGATCCGCCCCAGTCGGGCGGAGAATCGAAGGTCCGAGCAATGTGCCAGCACCAGCCATCCTGCCCATCCTCAACCGCGCCCGACCATGACGCCGCCCGCCTCGTGGCCCACCACCCTGAGCAGGGTTGGGGCCTCCTCTGCAACGGTGTGACGGTGTTCGAGGACATGGGTGAGCTCCTGCCCGACGTCAGGTCCGCTCCCACCGCTCAGGTCATGGAGATCGGGGCGTCATGAACCCGTTCACGGCGCCCATGCCTGAGTTTGCGGCCGGTCCGACACGGCAGGCCGGGCTCGGCGTTCCTCCGGACGAGAGCCCCCGTAGACGGTCCTGGCTCCTGCCACCCGAACCGTCCTCGGTGCGAGAAGCACGGCGAATCGTCCGCACCCAGCTGGCTCAATGGGCGCTCCACGAGCAGATCGACGACACGGAGCTGCTCGTCAGCGAACTGGTCACCAACGCCCTGAGCCATGCGTGGGGTCCGGTCCGGCTCACCTTCTGCCGGCCTTCCCGGCACCGCGGGATACGTTGCGAGATCGAGGACGCGAATCCTTCCGGACCCACGAGGCGCCGGGCCCGCGAGCACGAGGAGGAGGGGCGCGGGCTGTACATGCTGACCCTGCTGTCCCGCTCCTGGGGCAGCGACCGGACAAGCGCCGGGAAGGTGGTGTGGTTCGAGCTGCATACCCGCGTCGGCTCCGGATAGGGGGCCGCGTCCTACGGCGGAAGGAGGAACCTGTCGACGACCCAAAGAGAAGCAAACAGCCCGATAGTCATCGAAACGGGCCCAGGGATCCGGGAGACGAGTTCCGTCGCAGCCTCGCACCCCTGGGCCTCACGATCGCTCGCCCCGAGCGGCCGACTGCCTTCTGCCCGCGGAGGCTGAGCGCGGCTGCTCGATCAGCAGCCGCAGGATGCGGGTGTCGAGTGTGTTCACCGTCACGGTCCGTTGGCCTCCCTCTGGCCCACACTTCCCGGCCTCGACTGTGCCAATGGACCAGTCCATCGCGGTCGAGTTGAGCCACTGCGTGCGGTGATGCTTTCCTCTGCGGAGAGATGGCGCTGCGCAGCGCCGGAACGGTGACGGAGCCGGACCGGGACCCGCAGCGCCTTTGCCATGTCTGAAGAGGGTGTGTGAACAGCAAGGGGGGCGGGACGACCGTCATGAAGAGCATGACCGGCCTGCAGCGGATGTTTGTGGCCCCCGATCCGGGGCGCGTGCGACTGCGCGTCTCGACGCGCGCCGTGCTCGGCGTCGCCCTCGCCGTCGCCGCAGCCGAGCTGGCCGGGCTCTCCCTGATCGCCTCCATCACCGGCGGACTCGCCGCGCTCCTCGGGCTCTTCACCGTCGGCGACCCGACCGTGCGCCGCCAGGCCGTCACCACTGCCCTGCTGCCCGCCGCCGGCTTCCCCATCCTCGCGCTCGCGACCGCCCTGCACGAGCTGCCGCTGCTGCGCGCCACCGCCTGGCTCAGCGTGGTCTTCTGCGGCGTCTACGCCCGGCGTTGGGGCCCGCGCGGGCAGGCGCTGGGCATCTTCGGGTTCATGATGTTCTTCGTCACCCAGTTCCTGCACGCGGTACCGGCACAGCTGCCGGAGCTGTACGGGGCGGTGGCGCTGGCCCTGACCGCCTCCTCGGCCGTCCGCTTCGGCCTGTGGTCCATCGAGCGGCGTACGCCGCCGCCCGCCGCGCCCGCGCCGCTCCCCGGCCGCGGGCTCGCCCGCCCCACCACCCGGCAGGCTTTCCAGGCGACCTTCGCCTGCGGCGTCGCGCTCGCTGCAGGGCTGCTGATCTCCCCGGACCGCTGGTACTGGGCCGTCGGCACCGCCTGGTGGATCTTCGTCAACACCGCGTCGCGCGGCGAGACCCTGGTCCGTGGCTTCCGCCGCGTCGTCGGCACCGTCACCGGTATCGCCGCGGGACTGCTGATCGCGGTCCCGGTCGGCGGCGCGCCGGCACCGACGGCCGCCCTGGTCGCGGTCTGCGTCTTCGGCATCTTCTACACGGCCACGCCCTCGTACAGCTGGATGATGTTCTTCGTCACCGTCATGGCCGGTCTGCTGTACGGGCTGCTGGGCGTCCTGCACCCGGGGCTGCTGCTCCTGCGCTTCGAGGAGACGGCGGTCGGCGCGCTCGGTGCCGCCCTCGGTGTCGCGTTGATTCTGCCCGTCACCACCCATGCCGCGACCGACGCGTGGATCCGGCGCGCACTGCACTGCGTCCACGGCTGCACCACCGCGGCCGCGCGCCGACTGGCCGGGGAGGAGGAGGCCGATCCGGCGCCGCTCGCCGCCGAACTGGAGCTGCTGCTCGGCCGGGTACGGCTCTCGCTCGCCCCGCTCGTCCATCCGCTCAGCCCGTTGCGTGCCCGCAAGGCGCGCGCCCGCCAGGTGATCGCGCTGCTCGACGACTGCGCTCGCGAAGTGCGCGGCCTCGCCACCGTCGCCGCCGACCCGGACGCCTCCCACGACGCCCGGCTGGCCGCCGCCTGCCGGCGCGTCGAGGCCGCCGTACACGCGCTGGTGCCGCCTGCCACCCGGCAGACCAAGGCCTCCGTCGACTCCGTGCGGGCGCCGCAGCACCACCCCGGGGCCGAGGCCGCCCTCACCCATCTGCACGGGCTGGAGCGGGCGCTCGCGGAGCTCGACGCGCCCCTGCGCACCTCTCCCCGCGCTCCCCTTGTACCTGCCTGACCTGCCACAACGGCACAAGCCGCGGAATGAGGCAAATTCACCTGGCACACACAGGGTGGATCAGTCTGTTCAAGGGGTAACCAGAGCGGCATCCACGTACGTCCCCTCCAGGACCGGGGGTACGCGCCATGCGGAAGTCTCTGCTCAGAGCCCTGCGCCGGACCGGTGCACGGGTGTCAGCGCACGAATCGGCGGACGCTCCGGCGCCGGAAGTCCGCTGCCCGATGGGCCACTCCGAGCAGTCGGCGGGCGGCCCGCCCGCCACCCGCGGTGAGCTGGTCGAAGAGGCCGAGGAGTTCATCCGGCTCCATCACCGCGAGGAGCCGTCGGCCGGCGACCCGGCGGGCCGGATCGCCGCCGTACGCGCGGAGATCGAGGCGACCGGCACCTACCGCCACACCCCGGCCGAACTCGTCTACGGCGCACGCGTCGCCTGGCGCAACAGCAACCGCTGCATCGGCCGGCTCTACTGGCGCTCCCTGCGCATACGCGACCGTCGGCACATCGACGACGCCGACTCCGTGGCGCGCGAGGCGGCCGACCATCTGCGCGAAGCCAACAACGGCGGCCGGATCCGCCCGCTCATCACCGTCTTCGCCCCGGACGCGCCGGACCGTCCAGGACCGCGGATCTGGAACGAGCAGCTCGTACGGTACGCGGGCTACGCCGGCGACTACGGGCCCGCCGTCGGAGACCCGCGCAACGCCGGGATCACCGAGCTCGCCCTCAGGCTCGGCTGGCAGGGAGGCCCGGGCACACACTTCGATCTGCTGCCGCTGGTGATCGAGGACGGGGACGGCAAACCGCGCTGGTTCGAGCTGCCGCGCGACGCCGTACTCGAAGTCGAGCTGCACCACCCGGAGCAGAGCTGGTACGCGGGCCTCGGCCTGCGCTGGCACGCCGTACCCGCGATCGCGAACATGTGCCTGGAGATCGGCGGGATCTGCTACCCCGCAGCTCCCTTCAACGGCTGGTACATGGGCACCGAGATCGGCGCCCGCAACCTCGCGGACACCGACCGCTACGACCTGCTGCCGCGTATCGCCGAGCAGTTGGGCCTGGACACGACGAACGACCGCACGCTCTGGAAGGACCGCGCACTGGTCGAGCTGAACCGCGCGGTCCTGCACTCCTTCGACCTCGCGGGAGTCACGGTCACCGACCACCACACCGAGTCGCGCCGCTTCCTCACACACCTGGACCGGGAGCAGAGCCGGGGCCGTGTTGTGGGCGCGGACTGGTCGTGGATCGTGCCGCCGATCTCGGGCTCCGCGACACCCGTCTTCCACCGGACGTATGACACGACCCAATGGCGTCCCGCCTATGTCCACCACCCGGAGGCGACCGCGCGCGCCCGCGGCGAAGGGGACGCGTAGCCGGAGTTGGTCTAGACCGCCTGCTACCGTCGGCCGGGCAGCAGGCGAATCAGTGGCGGAGAGGGGAATGCTGTGGGCGACAAGAGCGCCGGACGGGCTTTCATCGGGTCGTTCACCTCGGCCGGGGGCCGCGGGATCATCACGGCCGCCGTGGACGGGGAGACCGGGGCCCTGACGGAGACGGGGGCGAGCGACGCCGTCGCGGACCCGTCGTATCTCGCGCTCGCGTCCGGCCGTACGGTCCTCTACGCCGTCTCTGAGACTGCCGAGGGCGCGGTGGGGGCTTTCGAGGCGGACGGGCCGTCGCCGCGGCCGATCGGCGCGCGCGTGCCGGTGTGCGGCGCGGGACCCACGCATCTCGCGATCGCCTCGGGCCATCTGGTGACCGCCAACTACGGTTCCGGCAGCGTCAGCGTGCTCCCGGTCGGGGCCGACGGCGAACCGGTCGCCGCAAGCGGCGTACTGCAGCACGAAGGCTCAGGGCCGCACCCCGACCGGCAACGCGGCCCGCACGCGCACCAGGTACTGCCCGATCCGACCGGGCGCTGGGTGCTCAGCGTCGACCTCGGCACCGACTCCGTACGGACATGCGTGCTGGACCCCGAGTCGGGCGAGCTGACGAAGCACGGCGAAACCGCGCTGCGCCCCGGCACAGGACCGCGCCATCTCGCCTTCCACCCCGCCGGCGGCCACGCCTATGTGCTGAACGAGCTCGAGCCGACCCTCACCGTCTGCCGCTGGGACGCGGACTCGGGCGTCCTCGAACCGCTCGAAGAGACACCGGTGCTGCCGGACGGCGCGGCCGGGCCCAGCTACCCGTCCGCGGTGGTTGTCTCGCACGACGGCCGCCATGTCTGGGCGGCCAACCGCGGCCATGACAGCATCGCCGTCCTCGCGCTCGACGAGACGCACGAGAAGGCGGAGCTGATCACGACGGTGCCGTGCGGCGGGCACTGGCCGCGCGACCTGGCCCTGGACCCCACAGGACGCAGGCTGTACGCCGCCAATGAGCGTTCCGGAGACGTCACCTGGTTCGACATCGACCCGGAGACGGGCGTTCCGCGCAGGTCGGGCTCCCTCGACGTCCCCGCCGCCTCCTGCGTGATCTTCGCCTGACCGTCGCCGGGGTGTTGCGCAAGGGCCCGCACCGTTCGCATGGTGCGGGCCCTTCTGCGTACGTACGGCGGAGCCGTCAGAGACTCGGCGAGCCCTGAGGCTGCGGCGCGATGCCCAACGCGGTCGCGTACTGCGACAGCACCAGCTTTCCGATCGCCGGGTAGGCCCCGAGCGCCTCGGAGGCGGCGCAGCCCGCCTCCTTCACGGCCGAGTCGAGCAGGCCCTCGGGCAGCTCCGGGCCCACGAGGTACGGCGCCAGGGCGAGCTGCACCGAGCCGGAGCCGCGCAGCTGCTCGGCGATCGCGCCGACCGCGCCCTCGTGGTCGAGCGCGGCGGCCATCACCGGTACCGCGAGACGCGCGGCCAGCAGCATGCCGGTGATCCCGGCGGCCTGGACGGCCTCCTCGCCGCCGACCGTGGCCAGGATGATGCCGTCGGCCGCCGTGGCCACGGTGAACAGCCGGGCGCGGTCGGCACGCGCCAGACCGGCCTCCGAGAGCCGGACGTGCAGGGCTTCGGCGAGCAGCGGGTGCGGGCCGAGGACATCGGTCAGCTCGGCGCTCGCGCGGCTGTCCATGACGGCCTGGCGGATCCGGCGCATCAGGACGTTGTCCGGGCCGGCGAGAAGGGGCACCACAACGGCGGCGGGGCCCTCGGGCGCGGCCACTTCACGGCCGGCGGCCTGCGCGATCTCGTACCGCTCGGTGCGCCGGGCGGCGGTGTGCGCGAGGACGCCTTCGAGCGTGGGGTACTCGGCGTTGTCCCCGTCGAGATAACCGATGCCGACCTCGAGGCCGGGCAGCTCGGAGCGAGCGATGCTTATGACCTCTTCGGCCAGGCTGCGCGTGGCGGGCGCGGGAGCGCCGGGCACGGCGAGCACGAGCGCGGGCGCGCCCTCAGGAGCCGCTACGGGCTCCGGGCGGCGGTGCCGCCCGGTCTGTCGGGGTCGCGGCATTCGTACAGGCAGGCCGGATGCAGGCCCAGTGGGGGAGCTCATGGCGCCGCATGCTACTGGTTTTGGGGGCGCGACTGTTCGGGGAGGGGGCGGTCAAGGGTCATCTGTCCCCATTTATCCGATGAATGGTGTACGCCTCAGCTGTCCTGCTCTGTCGGTACGTGCAGCAGAGTCGGATGGCGCGGCAGCCGCAGCGAATCGGTGGCGAGCGCGGACGCGATGAGCAACGAGCCGGTGAGCGGATCGCCGGCCGCGGACAGCGGCCGTGCGTACGGCAGTTGTCCGGCAAGCTCCGCCCTCAGCGGTACGAGAAGAGGAGCACCCATCCTGAACAGCCCACCGGTGAGGGCGACTTCGCATCCCCCGGGCACATCGGTGGCCGACGGGCAGACGGCTGCGGCCGACTCGGCGATATGCCGGGCGGCCGCCGCGAGGATGTCCGCCGACACCTCGTCGCCGTCCGCAGCGCACCGGCCGACCTCCGGCGCGAAGGAGGCGAGCACCGCGGGACGGTCGGAGCGCGGGTACAGCGAAACCGGCAGCTCCTGCGCCGGACCGAACACCGACTCCATCCTGGCCAGCAGGGCTGCGGAACCGCCACGCCGTCCGTCGTGGGCGCGCAGCGCGGCCTCCAGCCCGGCCCGGCCGATCCATGCGCCGCCGCCGCAGTCGCCCAGCAGATGACCCCAGCCGTCGGCCCGGTGCCAGTCGGACAGGTCGGTGCCCAGCGCGATCAGGCCCGTGCCCGCCGCGACGACCGCCCCGGGCCGCTGGCCGAGCGCACCGGCGTAGGCCGTGACCGCGTCGGCCGCGAGCGCCAGGCGCCGTACACCCAGTGACTCGGCCAGTGCGGCCGGGAGTTCGGCGCGCAGCCGGTCACCGAGCGTCGCCATCCCGGCGGCGCCGATCGCGACCGCGGACACGGTGCAGCCCCCCGCACGGTCGAGCAGGGTGCGTGCCATCGGCAGCAGCTGCTCCAGCAGATGCTCCACGTCGATGCCCGCGGCACCGGTGCGCACCGGCTCACGCGACACCTCGGTCTCGGCCTTCCCCGGGTTCCCGGCTTCGGCCAGCGCGACACGCAGCCCGGAACCCCCGGAGTCGACTCCGAGTACCCGGCTCACGCTCACGGAAGCTGCCAGTCCACCGGCTGCGCCCCCTGGCGTTGAAGGAGCTCGTTGGTCCGGCTGAACGGACGCGAGCCGAAGAAGCCGCGGTCCGCGGACATCGGGGAGGGATGCGAGGACTCGATCGCCGGAAGATCGCCGAGCAGCGGGCGCAGATTGCGGGCGTCACGCCCCCACAGCACGGACACCAGGGGCTTGCCGCGTGCGGCAAGGGCCCGGATGGCCTGCTCGGTCACTTCCTCCCAGCCCTTGCCGCGGTGTGCGGCGGGCTTGCGGGGCGCGGTGGTGAGCGCCCGGTTCAGCAGCAGTACCCCCTGCCGGGTCCACGGTGTGAGATCCCCGTTGGAGGGACGGGGGTGCCCCAGGTCCGCGTGCATTTCCCGGAAGATGTTGTCCAGGCTGCCGGGCACCGGCTGCACCTCGGGTGCCACCGAGAAGCTCAGGCCCACGGCATGCCCGGGCGTGGGGTACGGATCCTGACCCACGATCAGGACACGCACCTCGTCGAAGGGCTGCTGGAAGGCGCGCAGCACATTCGGTCCGGCCGGCAAGTAGGTGCGCCCCGCGGCGATCTCCGCGCGCAGGAAGTCGCCCATCGCGGCGACGCGTTCAGCCACTGGAGCGAGCGCATCGGCCCACCCGGGCTCGATGATTTCTTTCAACGGTCGTGCTACCACGGGGCGTCACTCTACTGGTGCGGCGGCGGTGCGTTTCACCCCATGGCCGCCGCCCGCACACAGAGCACATCCGGCAGATGGGAGGCGAGCAGCTGCCAGCTGTCGCCGTCGTCCGCGCTCGCGTACACCTCGCCGTTGCGATTGCCGAAGTAGACACCCGCCGGATCCGCGTCGTCCGTGCACAGCGCGTCCCGCAGCACCGTCCCGAAGTGATCCCCTTCGGGCAGCCCGGCCGACAGCGCCTCCCAGCTGCCGCCCGCGTCGTTCGTACGGTAGACGCGGCAGCGACGCCCGGCAGGCACCCGGTCCGCGTCCGCCGTGATCGGGAAGACATAGGCCGTGTCGGGACGGTGCGGATGCGCGGCGACCGCGAAACCGAAGTCGGACGGCAGACCCGCGCCGATGTCCGTCCACTTGGCACCCGCGTCGTCGCTGCGGTACACGCCCCAGTGATTCTGCAGATACAGGCGGTCCAGATCGCCGGCGTCCTGCGCGATCTTGTGGACGCACTGCCCGAACTCCGGATTGGGGTCGGGCAGGAAGACCGCCGACACTCCCTGGTTGGACGGCGCCCAGCTGCCACCGCCGTCCTTGGAGCGGAACACCCCGGCCGTCGACACGGCGACCGTCACGGCCTCCGGGTCACGGCGGTCGGTGACCACTGTGTGCACCGCCTCACCGCCGCCGCCCGGCACCCACTGCGAGCGGGTCGGGTGCTCCCACAGGGGCCGTACGAGCTCGAAGGTCTCGCCGGCGTCGTCCGAGCGGAACAGCGCGGCGGGCTCCGTCCCCGCGTACACCACGTCAGGCGTGGCGGGACCGGCCGGATGCAGCTGCCAGACCCGTTCCAGGGACGCTCCGGTGTCCTTGGGGAACTTCACCGCCGGCTTCGTCGGCTCGATCCATGTCTTGCCGAGGTCGTCGGAGTGGAACACCGAAGGACCCCAGTGCGCGCTGTCGCCGCCGACCAGCAGCCGGTGCACGGATCGTCGCGTATCGATCCCGATCGAGTACACGGCCTGCGCATTGAAGTGCGGGCCGTCGAACTCCCACGTTCCACCGCGTCTGCGGCCGATGAAGAGCCCTTTTCGAGTGCCTACAGTCAGAAGTACATCGGTCATGGCCGATACCTCCAGGACGCCGTTGTCTCGGATAGGGGCCAGTCTGCACCCGCCCACTGACAGTGGCCCGTGGGCGGCTCTCGCGCAGGTCGGCCCGGAGGGAAAGCTCGGGACGGCTCGGTCGACGACAGAACCGACTCACGTCCTCAGTGCAGACCGGCCGGGGCCCCGGAACTCATCGGTGCTGCCGGGGCGAATCTGCCGGAGCCGTGCAGTCCGCGCAGAGCGGCGGCGCAGGCGAGGCCGAGCGCGAGGAGTGCCGGCCAGGGCAACGCGGACAGACCCGCCTTCGGCGAGGCATTGAGCGCGGCGCCCGTCAGCCGGTTCCCGGCAACCGAACGAGCCGATTACCGAGACCGCAGTCCGAGAGCTCTACGAGGAGACCGGCATCACCGTGAAGCCCGAGTCCCTCAAGGTCGCCCACATCATCCACGGCGCCTGGGGGGGTCGAAGCCCCCAATGGGCGGCCGCCGGCTCTCGGGTGCACACGTCAGACGGACCGGTGGTACTGCTCGGGGACGCGGATGTCGCCGCCGAGCTCCCGGGCGGCGTGCCTGGCCCAGGACGGGTTGCGCAGCAGCTCGCGGCCGAGCAGGACCGCGTCCGCCTCGCCGTTCGCCAGGATTTTCTCGGCCTGCTCGGCCTCGGTGATCATGCCCACGGCGGCGACCGGGAGACCGGCCTCCCTCTTGACCCGCGCGGCGAACGGCACCTGGTAACCGGGGCCGGTCGGGATGCGGACCCGCGCGGCGTTGCCGCCGGTCGAGACGTCGAGCAGATCGACGCCGTGCTCTTTCAGCCGCGAGGCGAAGCGCACCGTGTCGTCTGCCGTCCAGCCGGCCTCCTCCAGCCAGTCGGTGGCGGAGATACGGAAGAACAGCGGCAGCTCCTCGGGCCATACGGCGCGCACCGCGTCGACGACCTCGAGCGCGAAGCGGACTCGGTTCTCGAAGGAGCCGCCGTACTCGTCGTCACGGTGATTGCTGTGCGGGGAGAGGAACTCGCCGATCAGATAGCCGTGTGCGCCATGGATCTCGGCGATCTCGAACCCGGCGTCCAGGGCGCGGCGGGCCGCGTCAGCGAACTGCCCGGAGATCTCGCGTATCTGATCAATACTCAGCTCGTCGGGGACGGGGTGCCCCTCGTCGAACGGGAGCGGACTGGGTCCGAGTGGCTGCCAGCCGTGCTCATCGGCCCCCACTGGCGCGCCGCCCTTCCAGGGGCGGTCCGTCGACGCCTTGCGGCCGGCGTGCGCCAACTGGATTCCGGGAACGGTGCCCTGGCTCTTGAGGAAGGAGGTGATCCGGCGGAACGCGTGGACCTGGGTCTCGTTCCAGATGCCGAGGTCGGCGGGGCTGATCCGGCCCTCGGGGCTGACGGCGGTCGCCTCGGTCAGGATCAGTCCCGTGCCACCGGTGGCGCGGGCGGCGTAGTGGGCAAAGTGCCAGTCGTTCGCCACGCCGGTGTTCGGCCCGAACACCTCGGCCGAGTACTGGCACATCGGCGCCATCCAGGCGCGGTTGGGGATGGTCAGCGATCGCAGGGTGTAGGGCTGGAACAGCGCGCTCACGGCGGACTCCATTCGGGGCGGGACCGGTGTACGACTCGTACGATACCCATCGTAGTACGGAGGGTGTCAAACTACGAGAGGTGTCGTACAAGGTGCGGTCCCGTCGCGCACGGGGCGCTACTCGCGGATCTCCTGGGTGCAGCACTTCGCTCCACCGCCCGCCTTGCGGAACTCCGAGAGGTCCACCGGGACGGGGACGTAGCCGCGCGCCGCGATGCTCTCCATCAGGCCCGTCGCGTCCTGGGCGATCACCACATTGCGTCCGTCGGAGAGGGAGTTGAGCCCAAAGGCGAGTGCGTCCTCCCGCGTGGAGATGACCGCGTGCGGGAAGAGAGCCTTGAGTACCTTCTGACTTCCCTCCGAGAAAGCCGCCGGATAGTAGGCGATATTCTCGGCGTCAAGCGCGAACAGTGCTGTGTCCAGGTGATAGAAATGCGGGTCGACAAGGTGAAGACTCACCGTCGGCGTGCCGAAGAATTCCTGTACCTCGTGATGGGACGCAGGCAGGGTGCGGAATCCGGTGCCGGCGAGGATGTATCCGCCGACCGGGGTGAAGTCGCCTTCTCCTTCGCAGGTGTGGGACGGGACACGCGTCTCGAATCCGGCGTTTTCGAACCATTTCCGGTAGTGGGCGGCCTCCGGCTGCCGCTCGGGTGCGTGGAACTGCGCGCCGAACACCTTGCCGTCGAGTACGAGTGCCGAATTGGCCGCGAACACCATGTCGGGGAGGTCGGCGACCGGTTCCACCGTCTCCACGGTGTGGCCCAGTTCGCGGTACAGGGATGTCAGCGCGTTCCACTGCTTTCGGGCCATTCCGACATCGACCGGCTCCTCCGATGTCATCCATGGGTTGATGGCGTACCGGACGTCGAAGTATTCCGGCGGGCAGACAAGATATCGGCGCTTCGTCGCTGTACGGATGGGCGGCATCCTCGATTTCCTTTCGCCGTGTTGCGGGGGCACCGACCAGGCTATTGATTTGTGACGGACAGTGACAAGATGAATGAGTTGCGTGCATCCGCAACTATGTTGCGCGTACGAGGCTTTGAGCCACCACTTGTTAAGCGGTATCGGGTGCGAGGCGTCCCGATCCGGCCTCCGGGCTGCCCGGCAGGAGGTGGTTGAGCACGATGAAGCTGTTCGTGGCCTTCACGAAGGACTCCGAGCGGATCCGCTCCAGGATGTCTTCGAAGTGCGCGACATCGAGTGCTCTGATGTGCAGGATCGCGTCGGCGCGCCCGGTGACGGTCACGGCCGACTGGATCTCGGGATGGTTGCGAACGACCTCCGCCAGCCTCCTCGGCGGGGCGGCGTCGTCGCAGAACACCTCCACATACGCCTCGGTGTGCCAGCCCAGCGCTGAGGGCTTCACCACCGTGGTGAAGCCCGTGATCACCTCTTGCTCCCGCAGCCGGTCCACGCGGCGCTTCACGGCGGGCGCCGACAGGCCGATCGACACGCCGATCTCCCTCAGGCTCGCCCGCGCATCCGCCATCAGCGCCGCGATGATCTTGCGGTCGAGTTCGTCCAGCTCAGCTCCGCGCCGGGACATGGAGTCATCTCCTCCTTCGGGGTGCACCGCGCGTCGTGCCACGGCAGAGCGCACAGTAACCCGTGGGTGCAGCTCAGGGCGCGAGAGTGGCTCGACGCGGCGTCGGGCGGCGTCCTGCGCCCGACTCGTACGAGATTCATCGTATTACGATGAGTATCAAACTACGAGAGTTCTCGTACAATGGAGTTCCCTCGATGAAGTGGAGCCGCCGTGACCACCGCGACAAGCCCCCGCGTGCTCGCCCACCCCACGCGCGAGGAGATCCGCCTGGAGAACGTGCTCCACGCGCTCTCCGACCCGATGCGGATGCGCGTGGTACGTGACCTTGCGACGGCAGAGGTGAGCCTGTCGTGTTCGCACTTCGATCTGCCCGTCACCAAGTCCACGACCACCCACCACTTCCGCGTGCTGCGCGAGGGCGGCGTGATCCAGCAGACCTACCAGGGCACCTCAAAGATGAACGAGCTGCGCCGCGACGATCTGGACGCGCTCTTCCCCGGACTGCTCGACTGCATCCTCGGCGCGGCGGCACACCAGGCGGACCGTCTCGGCGACGGCGACAAGTAGGCCGTGTCCGGAGCGGGTTGACATCGAGCGCACTCCAAGGGATGAACTCCCCGCCACGGCAAGGGCAGCGGCCCTGGTCGCGGATCTCTGGGGGTAGGCATGACTGACACTTCCGACTCTCCTGTCACTCTGATCACGGGGGGTGGCAGCGGTATGGAGCGGCAACAGCCCGGCAGCTGCTGGACCAAGGGCACCGGGTGACCGGGCGGGACCCCGCACACAGCCTTCTGCGGCAGGCTTCAGACGTGCGTGGCGCCACCCGCCGCACTCAACAGACCTGGCCAGTCGGCGATTTTCACGGACCGCCGGCCGAGCGTCAGTCCCAGTGCCGACTCCGCCGCCTCGATCGCCATCCAGCCCGGCCATGGGACCGGCTGGTGCCCCGACTCCCGCAGTGCGGCCAGCGGGTCGGCGGCGACGGGGCGCAGCGTGAGCATCGCGGCGTCGTCGAGCAGTGACGCCACCGTCTCCTTGGCGCACGGCCGGTTGGTGCCGATCACTCCGGTCGGACCGCGTTTGATCCACCCGGCCACATACTCCCCGGGCGACGGCACACCGTCCCGCAGTACCCGTCCGCCGGTGTGCGGCACCGTGCCGTGCTCGGCGTCGAACGGCAGACCCGCCGGCGGCACTCCGCGGTAGCCGACCGCCCGCAGCACCAGTTGCGCCTCGATCTCCTCGTACCTGCCGGTGCCCCGAACGCCTCCGTCGCCGTCCGGAACGGTGCGCTCGAACCGTACGCCCGCCACCCGCCCGCCGTGCTCCAGCAGCTCCACCGGACGCAGGAAGAACCGCAGATGGATCCGGCGGTCCTGCCCTTGCGGCGGCTGCCCGGCCCAGCCGCGTACGACGTCGAGATTGCGGCGGTTGACCGCCGGCAGGGCGGTGGGTGCGCTGCCCGATGGATCGGCGTACGCCGGGTCGAGCGCGAGGTCCTCGGGCTCGACCACCACTTCCGCAGCGGGCAGCGAGCCGAGCTCGCGCAGCTCCTTGGTGGTGAACTTCGCCTGCGAGGGGCCGCGCCTGCCCACCATGTGCACCTCGCGCACCCGGCTGACCGCGAGCGCGCCGAGCGCCGCCTGGGGCACATCGGTGGCGCGGAGCTCCTCCGCGCCCCGGGCGAGGATACGGGCGACGTCGACGGCCACATTGCCGACGCCGATCACCACGGCCGAACGGGCACCGAGCACAAAGCCGTTGCCCGACGCATCGGGATGTGCGCTGTACCAGGAGACGAATTCGGTGGCCGAGTGGCTGCCGGGCAGATCCTCGCCCGGCACGCCGAGCCGGCGGTCCTTGGCGGCGCCGACGCAGTACACGACAGCGTGGTAGAGCTCCAGCAGCCGCTCGGGGTCCAGTCCGTGCGTGCCCACCTCCACATTGCCGATGAAGTCGATCCGCTCGTGTTCGAGCACAGTGCGCAGATTCTTCTGGAGGGACTTGATCTTCTCGTGGTCGGGCGCGACCCCGTAGCGCACGAGTCCGTACGGGCAGGGGAGCCGGTCCAGGACGTGCACACGCACATCCGGCACCCGACTCTGCTGGACAAGGGACTGCGCGGCGTAGACCCCACTGGGTCCCGATCCGACGACGGCGACGCGAAGCACAGCTGCGCTCCTTCCCGCAGGGGGATTCCAGCATCGCACCGGTGGGCGGAGATGGGGGAGATGCGCTAACGGGGTGTGTTGTGGCGCCGTGGCGCGCGTGCCGCCACAAAGAGTGATGATTTGCCTGGTTGCGTGCTAATTGTGCAAGAAACTACGTTTCTTAACGTTAGTGATCGGTGCGAACCGATTGAGGCGTTGCCGTACCCGCCGGTGTGGGAGCTGCAGGGGCGCGGCACGGTCACCTGTGGCACGGACTCGCTCCACGAGGCGTGCGAGGTCGCCCCGCCCTGGTTCAATGTCCGGCTGACCTTTGCCGACGGTGCCCGGCTCGATGTTCTCGCCGTCGTCACCGACGGGCGGATCGCCATCGAAGAATGGCGGGCCGACCCGCCCCTGCCGCTGGAGGGCTTCGCGGTGCTCGCCGACCGGCTCAGGGATCCACTCGAGGACGCCTGTCGGGTGGCCATGGAGCAACCCGGGGCGGAGGAGGCGGCTCCGGTCGCGCCCGGCGACACCGGGCGGGCTGACGCGCCATCGCCCGACCGCCGTCGGGCCCGCTCCGCCGTGCCGCGCGGCAGCGCCCTCCGACGGATCGCGGCCGACGTCTACCGCGCCGCGCAGCAGGACGGGCGCGACCCCGTGCTCGCGGTGATGGGCGCCACCGGGCGAAGCCGCCGTAGGTCGCTCCGGCTCATCGCGGGCGCCCGGGACGAGGGGTATCTCGCGCCGCGCCACAACCGCCGCAGGGCCGACCCGGCGCCCATGCCCGACCCGGTGCGTGTGTCCGACCCGCAGGGGGTGTCCGACCCGGAGGACGGGCCCGACGCGGTGGACGGGCCCAACGCGGTGGACGGTCCCGACGGGGTCGAGGTGCCCCTCACATCGAACGCATCCGGTTGATCTCGCTCGTCTGCTGCGCGATCACATCGTTCGCCATCTCCTCGACGAGGACGTTGTTCCCGCCCGAGAGGACATCGGTGGCCATCGTGATCGCACCCTGATGGTGGGTGATCATCAGCGTCAGGAAGAGTTCGTCGAACGCCTTGCCCTTCGCCGCGCGCAGCTGGGCCAGTTGGGCCGGGGTGGCCATTCCGGGCATTGCGCCCGGACCGTGGTCATGACCGCCCTTCCCCTTCGCCCCGGGGTTGCTTTTGAGCCACCCCTGCATCGCGGCCAGTTCCGGCTTCTGTGCGGCGGCTATGCGCTCCGCCAGCCGCTTGACCTGCGTCGATCCAGCGCGATCCGGTGCCATTGCGGTCATCTGCAGTGCCTGGCCGTGGTGCGTGATCATCATCTGTGCGTAGGAGAAGTCCGCCGCGTTGGGAGTGTCGTCCGGGGCGGCCTTCGCGGCCTCCTCCGCCGAGAGTGTCCTGGCCGGCTCGCCCGGCTTCCCGGGTGCCACCACGGACGGCCCCGCTGCCCCCTTGGCCTTGGCGGGAGCGTCGGAGTCCGACTCGCAGGCGCCCAGGGCGAGTACGGCGGCAGTGACCGCTGCCGCGACGACGGACCTGCGGACACGCGCGGTACTGCGGCGGTTCAACACGGTGACCTCCTGAGGCACTTGGGGTGTTTGGGGACCGTCCTAGCACGCTTCCGCACGCCGTTGATCAAGAACTTTCATTACGTCTCTGTTGCCATCTATTGAGATGTACATGGAAAGGAAGATACTGCCGAGGGTCCGTGAACCGTTCAACTGCGAACGGATACAAGGGAGGACGCAGTGACCCTGTTGCACACCACCCGAGTGCGGTGCAGACGTCTGGGCGTGGCGGCAGCCGCGGCCGGGCTGCTTGCCACGCTGCTGGCGGCCGGACCCGCGGTCGCCACACCAGACCCCGGGGACGCACCCGCCCAGGAGAAGGTCTCCTCGGAGCAGGCCGCCGAAGCCAGATCGGCCATCGCAAGCGGCGAGATACCCCCTGTCGACGCAGTCGTCCACAGCGACAATGTCGAGCACCTCACCAACATCCCCAAGGACGCCCTCAAGGGCACCAATTCAGACCTGGCCTTCCAGGGCAAGTACGCCTTCGCGGGCAACTACGACGGCTTCCGGATCTTCGACATCAGCAACCCCAGGGCCCCGAAGACCGTCGCGCAGGTCCTGTGTCCCGGATCGCAGAACGACGTCTCGGTCTCCGGTGACCTGCTCTTCCTCTCCACCGACTCCTCGCGCAACGACAACTCCTGCAACAGCGTTTCGCAGCCCGCGACGGAGAAGTCGTCCTGGGAGGGCATGAAGATCTTCGACATCAGCGACAAGGCCAACCCCAAGTACGTCGCCGCCGTCGAGACCGCGTGCGGATCGCACACGCACACCATCGTGCCGGAGCGTCGCAACGTCTACATCTACGTCTCCTCGTACTCGCCGAGCGCGACCTTCCCGGACTGCCAGCCGCCGCACGACGGGATCTCCGTCATCAAGGTGCCGCGCAAGGCTCCCGAGAAGTCGGCGATCGTGAACTTCCCGGTGCTCTTCCCGGGCGAGGGCCCCGACGGCGGCGGCAACCCCGGCTCGCCCACCAACCCGGGCGTCTCCAAGACCACCGGCTGCCACGACATCACGGTGCTGCCGTCCAAGGACCTGGCCGCCGGCGCCTGCATGGGTGACGGCATCCTGTTCGACATCGAGGACCCGGAGCACCCGAAGGTCATCGACCGCGTCCAGGACAACGTGAACTTCGCGTTCTGGCACTCGGCGACCTTCAACCAGCGGGCCAACAAGGTCGTCTTCACCGACGAGCTCGGTGGCGGCGGCGCGGCCACCTGCAACGCCCAGATCGGGCCGAACCGCGGCGCCGACGGCATCTACGACATCGTCGGCAGGGGCGACCATCGCAAGCTGGTCTTCCGCAGCTACTACAAGATCGGCCGCTACCAGGCGGACACCGAGAACTGCGTGGCCCACAACGGCTCACTCATCCCGGTCAAGGGCCGCGACATCATGGTCCAGGCCTGGTACCAGGGCGGGGTCTCGGTCTGGGACTTCACCAACTCCTCGAAGCCCAAGGAGATCGCCTACTTCGAGCGCGGCCCGCTCAGCGCGGACACGATATCGACCGGCGGTGCCTGGTCGGCGTACTACTACAACGGCTACATCTACGCCAATGACATCGCCAAGGGCTTCGATGTGCTGAAGCTCGACGACCGGCGGACGGACCCGGCGAAGCGGGTGCGGATGCACGAGCTCAATGTGCAGACGCAGCCCGACTACTTCGACGACTTCGACCACTGATCCCGGGTCTCCTGACGCGTTCCGCCGGGCGGCCTGCCGCCCGGCGGAACGCCGAGTTCCCAGTCCAGCCCGTACCGCTGGAACAGCTCCGCGCGCAGCCGTGCCCGCGGCATCGGCGCGCCGGGCAGCAGCACCGCGAAGACCGCGCCCATCAGCAGGGCACGCAGCAGCGGGTAGTCGGCGTCGACATCGGGTGATCCGTACCTCTCCATCGTGTCCCGCAGCAGGAACGCGAGGCGTTGCTGCTCCGGGCCCTGCACAAAACCATCGGCCTGCAGTACCCCCGACATATGGGTCCGCATCAGAAGGGGATGGTCGACCGCCAGCCCCAGAATCGCGTCGATCGCCCGTGCCAGCCGCTCCCGCCCGTCATCGGTGCGCGGCTCGCGCTCGAGCGCAGCCTCGAGCGTCAGGTGCATCAAGCGGTGCACGGCCGCCTGCAGGAGCTGACGCTTTCCGGGGAAGTAGTACGAGACCAGTCCGCGAGCCGAGCCCGCCCGGTCGGCGATGTCGGCCAGCTTGGTCGCCTCGTATCCGCGCTCGCCGACGAGCTCCACCGTCGCCTGCAGAAGCCGCTCCCGGGAACGCCGACGAAGCTCTTCATTGACCGATGCGCTCCGCGGGGACATGCTTGACTCCTGCGTTGACTGGCTCCGAGCCAATATACTCAGGGCGTCCCACTGCGAGGCCTCAGGGCCTGGTCAGCAGGGTGCTGCCCGAACCGGGCGACGCGGGGGATCGTCCGGTTCGGGTGGTTTTGTCATGCTTTCAGTGTGCCTCCGTCGCTGTGAAGCTCAGTCGAGGGCTCAGCCGATGAGCCCGATCACCGGCCGTAGTCCCGTCGGCCGTTCCGCCACCGGAAGGTGGTCCACGAAGTGGACCGCGCAGCCCAGGTCCGCGGCCCCGCCGTCCGCTGCCGGGTCGTCGCCCACCATCAGTACATCGCGCGGGTCCTGGCCCAGCGCCTCGCAGGCGGTGCGGAACAGGCGCACATCGGGCTTCTGCACCCCGTGCTCGTACGACAGGACGTAGGCGTCCACCCAGACGTCCAGGCCGTGGGCGCGGAAGACCGGTCGCAGGTCCCAGCCGATATTGCTGACCACCGCGACGCCCATGCCCCGCTCCCGCAGCGCGCGCAGCACCTCGGCGGCGTCCGGATACGGGCGCCAGGCCGCGGGCTTCATATGGCGGTCGTAGAGCGCGTCGTACAGGCCCGCGTCCGGCAGCTCCACCTGCCGGGCGAGACCGGTGTACGCGGCCCGGTGCCGCTCCGTGCTTTCGTCGCGGGTCGCCCACAACTTGGTGAGATGCGGCGGCAGCCGTTCTGGGAAGGACCCGCCGGGGAGTGCTCCGGCCGCCTCCAACTCATCCGCGTACCGGGAGAGTTCGGCCTCGGGGACCGTACTGCCCCGCTCCTGGAGGACCGCGCTCAGCCAGTCCCGCGCGGACTCGATACGGAAGAGCGTTCCGGAGAAGTCGAAGAGCACACCTTTGATCGCCATGACCGCGATCCTTTCCGCCTCAGCGCTTCCGGGACAAGACCACACGCTCGTACGCGGCGGCCGAGAGGGCTACCAGAGAGGCCCCCAACAGCCAGCCGCCCAGCACGTCCGAGGGCCAGTGCACGCCGAGATAGAGCCGTGTCAGGCCCACTCCGGCGACCGATACGACCGCGGCCGCGACGCTCCAGTGCCACAGCGGTCCGTCCACGCCGTGCCGCCTGAGCAGCCACAGCAGCAGACCGCAGGTGACCATGGCCGTCATCGCATGACCGGAGGGGAAGGCCGCGTAGTGGGCCGAGTCGACCGGATCCGGCCACTGTGGCCGCTCCCGTCCGACGGCGTACTTCAGACCCTGCTGTACGAACGTGCCCACCGCGCTCGTTACCGCGACCCACAGTGCCGACAGCCGCTCTCCCCGCCACCACAGCCACGCGGCGGCCGCGGCGATCAGGGCGCGCATCGCCCACGGGTCCCACACCCAGTCGGTGAGCACCCGGTTCACCCTGGTGAGCCCCGGCTCGGTCACCGCCCAGTGGTGCAGCCTGTCGGCGACGGTGCGGTCGAAGGAGACGAGAGGCGCCCAGGAGACCGCGACCAGAACCACCAGCACCACGGACACGACGGCGAGCACTGCACCCGTACGGGCCGGTACGGCGACCGGGTCGTGTGCCGGGGGAGTCGAGGGCGCCGGGCGACGGGAGTACATGGGGGTGATCCTCGCGGCTGACCGGCCCTTCGGGCTAACCCAGCGCGCGGAGGGCCGGCACGAATGCCACCAGCAGCGGAACCAGCGGCACCAGTGCGGCGGCCGCGGTCAGCCGCAGTTTGCGGCCGGCGGTGAGCCGCGCCGCCGGCGTCAGCAGCCGGTTGACGCGGTGCGGCAGCTGGGCGTCCGGCGTGGGGCAGGGCCCGAACACTCCGCGGTCCTCGTTGAGTTCGACCAGGGCCAGCGCGATGGTGAGACGGCCGAAGCGCTTCGACGCGACATCGTCGGCAGCCAGTTCGACCAGCCGGTGCATCTCGTCGCGGAACGCCGCGAACACCGGGATCTGCGGAAAGCCGTTGGCCAGCGCAGCCGAACAGTGCAGCAGCCAGTCGTGCCGCGCCTGCGCGTGCCCCTGCTCGTGCGCCAGTACGGCGTCGAGCTGACGGCCCTTCAGTCGGCGCAACGCCGCTGTGGTGATGACCAGTTGGGGCGCGGTGCCGGGCAGCCACCAGGCGTCGGGCCGTTCGCCCTCCAGGACGACCAGGGGTTCACTGCCCGGCTCCTCGCCCGGCAGCAGCGGGGAGCGCACAAGAAGTTCCATGCGCCGCCGCTTGCGCCGCACCTGGGTCCGGTGGATCTCCCGGGTGAGCATCGCGCCCGTCCAGAGGCCACCGCAGGCGAGGGCCACGGCGAGCAGGGCGGACCACGGTTCGTTCGCGCCGAGGGCGTACGCCTCGACCACACCGTGCGGTGCGCCCGCGAAGACTTGACCCCGTACGAACTGCCAGGCCGCGGCCGCGCTGAACGTCATGGAGAGCGCGAAGCACAGCAGCACGGCCGCCACCACGCACTGCCACACCCACAGCGCCACCACGGGCTCGCGCTCCGGCCAGTCGGCACGCGACACAAGTCGCGGGGCCACGACGGCGGCCAGTGCGCCGAGCAGCAGCAGCACGAGGGAGACCAACATGGGCGACAGCCTATGAGCGAGCGGCTACTTGCGGGTATGGCCGCGCAAGCCAAGTGATGTACGACACGGTTTCGGCGCCCGCGGTTCGGCGGACCGCGCCGCCGGTTCAGAGGGCGAGCAGCATCGCCAGCATGGCGATACCCATGGTGAGCCTGCAGGCGAGCGCCAGCTCGGGGCGGGCACCCCAGGTGAGGGTCGCCGTCGCCGCGCCGCCCGCAGGGGACGGCACGGGCATCAGCCGGACGCCCGAGCGCAGTACGTACACGGTGTAGTACACGAGCAGCGCGCCGGTCAGCAACGGCACACCGGCGGAGGAATGACCGGTGTGCCCGCCGCCCGGCGCCATCGCCACCGCCATGTAGACCATCGCGAGCGACCCGACGCGATGGTGCAGATGGTGCGTGCCGCGCCGGGCCGGCCACAGGGCGTGCAGCGCGGCCGCGCCGAAGACCGCGGCGTACACCGTCCAGGCCCACTCCGGCACCGTGAGCACGGCGGCGGACACGGCCATCGCGGCCATCCCGAAGCCCATCAGGGCCTCGCCGCCGGCCGCCTTGCGTGCCTCCCCGGAGCAACTGCGCATCCGCGCAAGGCAGTACGCGCCGGTCGCCCCGCACAGCGCGACGAGCAACCAGTCGGACATCGCGGGTCCGTGCACCGCGCACCTCCCCCTTCGACGGTGTCGAGTGGTCGATGCCCGGCCATGCGTGACCTACGCGAGCGCACGGGGGTACGCGGGGAGCACACCCGGAAAGCGCGCCCGCCCCTCCGGCGCCCCTACACGCCTCTACTGCCGGCCGCGGTGCTCACGGGCGGTACCGCGCTCACGGGCGGTACCGCAGCGGATGGTCGGCCGGCACCTCGACCAGCGCGATGCGGTGGCCGTCCGGGTCGGCGATCCACATCTCGATCAGCCCCCACGGCTCGCGCCGCGGCGGCCGCAGCACCTCGACACCGCGCCCCGACAGCTCTTCGTACGCCGCCGTGACGTCCGCGACCTGGAGCCACAGCTGTACGGAGGGCGAAGAAGGCGCCGCCGCCGCACGCCCCGAGACCTCCAGATAGCCGCCGCCCAGGAAGTACACCGTGCCCCGCTCGGGGCCGGTGCCGAACTCCCGGTAGACCGGCAGGGCCAGCGTCTCGCCGTAGAAGCGGCGCGACCGCTCGGGATCGGCCGGGCGAAGCAGGATCCGGCTGCTCAGCACATGCACCATGCCCCGGACCCTAGGCCGAACGGCCGGGTTAGTCTCGTCGGACACCTGCACGCAGCGGAAGGGAACAGCCGGCCCATGGACATCGCACCACCCCGGGACTCGGGCGAGCTCACCTACCGTGACGCGGTCGAGGCCGATGTGCCGGTACTCGTTCGACTGATCGAGTCCGCCTACCGCGGCGACTCGAGCCGGAGCGGCTGGACCACCGAGGCGGACATCCTGGACGGGCCGCGGACCGACCCGGAATCCGTGCGCGAGATAGTCACCGCTCCTGGCGGCACCCTCCTCGCTGTGGAGCGCGACGGCGAGCTGATCGCCTGCTGCCAGCTCGAACACCGCGGTGAGGCCGCGTACTTCGGCATGTTCGCGGTCCGTCCCGGGCTTCAGGGCGCGGGCCTCGGCCGCCAGATCATCGCCGAGGCGGAGCGCATCGCCCGCGAGCGCTGGAGTGTGCGCGAGATGCAGATGACCGTGATCTCGGTCCGGCACGAGCTGATCGACTGGTACGTGCGCCGGGGCTACCGCCGTACGGGAAAGCTGAGCCCTTTCCCGTACGGCGACGAGCACGTCGGCGTCCCGCAGCGCGACGATCTCGCGTTCGAGCTGCTGGTGAAGGACCTGTCCTAGGGCAGCCCTGGGGGGACCGGCGCAGGAACGCTAGGCCGTGAACCGGCCGGTGCGCCGGATCTCGGGGAAGTCGGTGGTCGCGCCGTCCAGCTCGAGGGCGCGCACCAGCCGCAGATGGTCCTGGGTGTTCACCACCCAGCCGATCACCTGAAGCCCTTCGCCGTGGGCGTGCTCGACGGTCTCCAGGGTCAGCCTGCGGATGTTCAGCGCGAGGGAGGCGGCGCCCACCGCCTTCGCGCGGTCCACGACGTCGGCGCCCCAGCGGCTGGCGATGAGCACGGTCCGTACGCCCGGCACCAGGGTGGCGATCTCGGCGATCGCGTCGTCGTGGAAGGACGACACCTCGACGCGTTGGACGAGATCGCGGCGGCGCATCACCTCGGCGAGTGCCCGGGCCGCGGCCACGTCCTTGATCTCCGCCTGGAGCGGTGCCCGTACGGCGTCGAGCACCTCCTCGAAGACCGGTACCCGTTCGCCGTCGCCCGCGTCGAGCTCCCGCAGCTCGGCGAGGGTCTTGTCGGCGATCGGGCCGTTTCCGCCGGTCGTACGGTCCACGTCGGCGTCGTGCATGACGACGAGGGCGCCGTCCTTGCTGAGATGCAGATCCAGTTCGATGGCGTCCATACCGGCCTGCTCGGCACGGATGAAGGAGCGCAGGGTGTTCTCCGGCTCGACGCCCATGACCCCGCGATGACCGATGGTGAGGAAAGTCAAGATTCTCTCGCTTCCGTCGACGGCGGCTCCCGCGCGCGACGCATCCCGGCACCGGCGCGGCAAGTTCGCAGCCTAACGGGCGGCCTGCGCGATGGAACCGGTCTCGCGCGGCGGAGTGGAGGGGCCGCTCCGGGCTCAACGATCCCCAGGACGAAACCGGTGATGAGGGCTGCGACAAGGACGGCTCGGGTGCTCACGCGGTACGGCTCCGGGGGCGAGGCGGGTCGGGCGGAGGCGTCCGTCCTGCCGGCAGCCGGCTGTGTGCCGCGAGCCGCTTCACCCGCGCGTGGGCGCGTCTGTCCGTGGCTTGACTCGGTACTGCGCGCGACCAGCCGGCCGGGGCGCGGCAGGCTCCGAGGCGATTGATAGAAGCCATCGCATCAATCCTGGGTAGACCGCAAAACTTTCGGTGACCATGGGGTCGGGCAGGATAATTTCCCAAGTCTCCACTTGTACGGGGGAACCTCGCACGGATACGGTGTCTTGACGCGAGGTTCTCCCGTAGAGGAAGTGACATGACGGAAATTCTTGTGCAGGACATTGCCGCAGGGGGCATATCCTCCGCTGCCCGGGTGATCGAGCACGCGGCCTGGCCGACGCTCAAGAGTGCCGTCGAGCAGATCCGGCCCTGGCAGTCCAAGGACGGCTCGATCGATTTCGACGCCGAGGGCGCCCCGACCCGTGTTGTCGTCGAGGCCGCGCTCGACCGGGTGATCGACGCCGTGGAGGAGCTCTCGCCGCTCCTCCCGCACGACGCCGCGTACCACCGTGCGCTCGTCGCCGATCTGCACAAGTGGGCCGACAGCGCCTTCGACGTCCCCGACTTCCTGGACTCGCTGCTCGCCTTCCAGCCCGCCGCGGGCCGCATGGACGGACTGCAGCACCTGGTCGTGTTCCCGATGTACACGCAGAACGGCAACCCGGACCGCAATCTCGAAGCGGTCGTGCTGCGCATGGTCTGGCCCGACTGGCTCTCCGAGCTGGAGCGCACCCGCTACGACAACCCCCTCTTCTGCGGCATCACCTTCGAGGACTTCACCGCCGGATACGACACCAACTCCGCGGTGCTCTTCCCGGAGACCATCGCCGTGCGTGAAGCTCCCGAGCGCTTCACCTGGGGCGGCATCTTCTGCGACCGCGAGGCCGCGCGCTTCCGCCGCGTCACCGACGAGGCCGTACGCGTCCTCGGCCTCGAACTCCCCGAGGACATCCAGGAGATGGTCGGCGACCAGGCCCGCTGCGAGCAGGCCTTCGTGCTCTGGGACATGGTCCACGACCGCACCCACAGCCATGGCGACCTGCCCTTCGACCCCTTCATGATCAAGCAGCGCCAGCCGTTCTGGATGTACGGCCTGGAGGAGCTGCGCTGCGACCTCACCGCCTTCAAGGAGGCCGTGAAGCTCGAGGCCGAGGGCAACGCGCACGGCCGCGATGTGCAGTACGCCGTGCTCTTCGACCGGATGTTCCGCTTCCCGGTCAGCGGTGACCGCGTGCGCAACTACGACGGGCTCGGCGGCCAGCTGCTCTTCTCGTACCTCCACAAGCACGATGTGGTGCGCTGGACCGACAACACTCTGAAGATCGACTGGGACCGGGCCCCGCAGGTCACCAATGATCTCTGTGCCGAGATCGAGAAGCTCTACCGCGACGGTATCGACCGGCCCAAGCTGGTCCACTGGTTCGCCGCGTACGACCTGGTCTCGACCTATCTCGCACCGCACCCCGGTTCCCGCTGGGCCAAGGGCCCCGATGCCCTCGATCTGTCACAGCCGCCCCGTAAACTTGTCGACGACGTGCTCCCGGACGAGTTTCCGCTCAGCATGTTCTATGAGGCGCTGTCGAAGAAGCTGAAGGCCGTGATCGCCTCCACCAAGGGGATCACCGCCGCGAGCGCCGAGCGGGTGGCCGCGTGAACGCTCGCACGGAGGAGGCGACGACCATGATGGAAAACGGCAGAGGTTCGCTGGAAGGCGCTGTGGTCGCGGTGGCCGGAGCGGCAGGCCCGGCCGGCCGGGCCTGCCTGCTGCGCCTGGCCGAGGCCGGTGCGACAGTCGTCGCCTCCGACGCTGACCCCGGGCGTCTCGCCGAGGCGGTCGATGCCGCCCGGTACGCGCACGGCGGTGCGACGGTCACCGGGGACACCGTCGACCTCCTCGACCTGAACGCCACGCGGGAGTGGGCGGACAGGACCGAGAAGGAGTTCGGCCGGATCGACGGACTGGTCCATCTCGTCGGCGGCTGGCGCGGCAGCGCCTCCTTCGCCGAGACCAACCTCGCCGACTGGGAGCTTCTCGAGAAGCTGCTGATCCGTACCGTCCAGCACACCTCGCTCGCCTTCCACGACGGCTTGCTGCGCAGCGACCGCGGCCGCTACGTGCTGATCAGCGCGGCCGGCGCCAGCCAGCCGACCGCGGGCAATGCCGCGTACGCCGCCTCCAAGGCCGCGGCCGAGGCCTGGACACTCGCGCTCGCCGACGCCTTCCGCAAGGCAGGGGGCGAGGAGGGGCCGAAGACCGCGGCTGCCATCCTGGTGGTCAAGGCACTCGTGCACGACGCCATGCGTGCCGAGCGCCCGAATGCCAAATTCGCGGGCTTCACGGACGTGACGGAACTGGCCGAAGCCATCGCCGGAGTCTGGGACCGGCCCGCCCGGGAAGCGAATGGACAGCGCCTGTGGCTGACCCCCAAGCCGTGACACCGACGAAGACCGACGCTCGGCGCCACCATGATCCGTCCGTAAGAGGCTTTGCGAGCGACAACTACGCGGGCGCTCACCCCGAGGTCCTCGCGGCGCTCTCGCTCGCCAACGGCGGTCACCAGATCGCCTACGGCGAGGACGAGTACACCGAGCACCTCCAGCGGGTCATGCACAGTCACTTCGGCCCGACGGCGGAAGCCTTTCCGGTCTTCAACGGCACCGGCGCCAATGTGACGGCTCTTCAGGCGCTCACCGACCGCTGGGGCGCGGTGATCTGCGCCGAGTCCGCGCACATCAACGTCGACGAGGGCGGCGCGCCGGAGCGGATGGGCGGGCTGAAGCTGCTGACCGTACCGACTCCGGACGGCAAGCTGACGCCCGAGCTCATCGACCGCCAGGCGTTCGGCTGGGACGACGAGCACCGGGCGATGCCGCAGGTCGTCGCGATCACTCAGAACACCGAGCTGGGCACGGTCTACACGCCCGACGAGATCCGCGCCATCTGCGAGCACTCGCACGAGCGCGGGATGAAGGTCTATCTCGACGGGGCCCGGATAGCCAACGCCGCCGCGTCGCTGAACGTCCCGATGCGGACGTTCACCAACGCCGTCGGCGTCGATGTCATCTCCTTCGGTGGCACCAAGAACGGCATGCTCTTCGGCGAGGCCGTCGTCGTCCTCAATCCGGACGCCGTCAGCCATATGAAGCACCTGCGCAAGCTGTCGATGCAGCTCGCCTCCAAGATGCGCTTCGTTTCGGTGCAGTTGGAGGCGCTCCTGACGCGCGATCTGTGGCTGCGCAACGCCAGGCACGCCAACAGCATGGCCCAGCGGCTGGCGCAGGGCGTGGGTGGGGTCGACGGGGTGGAGATCCTCCACCCCGTACAGGCCAACGCGGTCTTCGCGCGTCTGCCGCACGATGTGAGCGCGCGTCTGCAGAAGCGTTTCCGCTTCTACTTCTGGGACGAGGCGGCGGGAGACGTCCGCTGGATGTGCTCCTTCGACACCACCGAAGAGGACGTCGACGCCTTCGTACAGGCGCTGAAGGAAGAGATGGCGAAGTAGACATCGCTGTATAAATATGTGGCCGACCGGAAAATGATTGACTTCCGGTCGGCCGCTTCCTTAGGGTCGGCGGACATGGAGCTGATCCAGCGGAACCCTGAACTGTCTGCGTATCTCGCCGCTGACGAGGTCATCGACCATGAACATCCGCTGGTGCGGCAGACGGCCGCTCGTCTCCGTAGTGATGGTGTCGATGCATACGCATACGCCAAGGCGGCCTTTGAATTCGTCCGCGACACCATCCCGCACTCCAGTGACACGGGGGACGTGCGGGTCCCCTGGCGTGCTTCCGACGTCCTCGCGCAGCGCACCGGCATCTGCTGCGCCAAGTCCCACGCGCTTGTCGCCCTGCTGCGCGCCGGATCCATCCCTGCCGCCTTCTGTTACCAGCGACTCAATGTCGTCCATGGGCTGGCGGCGCTGAAGCTTCCCGGTGGCAGCAGGGAGTGGGCGCGGCTGGATCCGCGCGGCAACAAGTCCGGAATCAACGCACAGTTCTCGCTCGCGAAGGAGCGCCTCGCTTACGAGGTGCGGCCGGAGTCCAATGAGATGGACTATCCAGTGCTCTATGATGTACCTCATCCAGCCGTGCTCGACGCTCTCCGGGCGGCGCCCGACCTGGAGACCCTCTGGACCCTGTACCCGGCCGAACTGTGAGGCACGACGAATCATGACGCTCACGCTCACCGTCTCCGACGAGGTCCTGGACCTCACGCCCGGCTTCATCCATCTGGCCGTCGAGGCCCGCGGGCTGGTCAACGGAGAGAGCAATGCCGACAGTTCGGCCCTGCTGGACGATGCCGCGCGGAGGCTCGCCGAGCGCCTGGACGGGCGCGCCCCGCACGAGGACCCGCACATGGTGGCCTGGCGCGCGGCGTACTCCGCCTTCGGTGCGAAGCCGTCCCGTACGCGCAATTCCGCCGAGGCGCTGGCCAAGCGGGCGCTCGCCGACGGCGGGCTGCCGCGCATCAACCGGCTGGTCGATCTCTACAACGCGATCAGCGTGGCCCATCTGATACCGGTCGGCGGTGAGGACACCGACCACATCCAGGGCGGGATGCGGCTCGTACGGGCCACGGGCGAGGAGCCGTTCGTCACCGTCGCCGGGGGCGAGGAGACGGTCGAGCATCCGGACGCCGGCGAGGTCGTCTGGTGCGACGACGAAGGCGTCACCTGCCGGCGCTGGAACTGGCGCCAGGGCGTACGCACCCGGCTCACCGAGGAGTCGGTGAACGCGCTCTTCCTGCTGGAGGGCATGGCCCCCATGACGAACGGCGAGCTCGAGGCCGCAGCCGCCGAACTCGCCGAGTCACTGGAGAAGCTGAGCCCCGGAGCGCGGATCACCGTCCGCCCGCCCCGATAACGGCTCGTGCGGTCTCAGCCCGCCTCGCGGACCTCGGCCGGAGTCGGCGCCGTACCCCCGAGGTGGGCGGGCACCCACCAGGTGTCGCTCGCGTCCTTGGGGCGTACGGGATAGGCGCGCTGGGCCGCTTCCAGGAGCTCCTGGCAACGCTCGCGCAGCCGCCGGGTGATCGCGCCCGCGTACTGGTCGGCGGGGGCCTCGACCGGCTCGCCGACGCGGATGGTGACGGGGATGTGGCTGCGCCTGAAGTTGCGCGGCCGGCCCTTGGTCCAGATCCGCTGGGTGCCCCACAGGGCCATCGGGATCAGCGGCACGCCGGCTTCCTGAGCCAGCCGGGCCGCACCCGACTTGAAGCTCTTGAGCGTGAACGACTGCGAGATCGTCGCCTCCGGGAAGACCCCGATGATCTCGCCCGAGCGCAGCGACTCGAGCGCGTGCGCGTACGCCGTCTCACCCTGCTTGCGGTCCACCGGGATGTGCTTCATTCCGCGCATCAGCGGGCCGGAGATCTTGTGCCGGAAGACGGATTCCTTCGCCATGAAGCGCACCAGGCGCTTCTGGGGGAGCGCCGCGAGTCCGGTGAAGATGAAGTCCAGGTAGCTGATGTGGTTGCTGACGAGCACAGCGCCGCCCGAGCGCGGGATGTTCTCCGAACCCTGAGTGTCGATCTTCAGGTCCCACGCCTTGAACAGGGTTCGAGCGGCGCCGACGACCGGCCGATAGACGAGCTCTGCCATCTGGAGAGGGCCCTTCTGTTGTGCCCGGGGAGGGTTCTCCCAGCGGAAGTTACGCAGCCGTAGGTTTTCGGCATTGGGCAGATCGTGCCCCATACGCAGCCTACTGACCAGTCCTGGCGGCTCGGGCGGGCGAGATTCTTGTCACGTGCTTACTTGTCCCATCATGACCGTGCCGTGGTGGCGCGGCGGAAGAGCAGGTACAGCTCGCATCCCAAGCAGTACCCGAATACGGCGTTGAGGAACGCCGCGGCCAGAGCGCATCCGGTGGCGGTGAGGGCGAGCCACGACGGACCCCAGAAATAACCGACCAGGCCGAGCAGGGCGAAGGCCAGGCCTACGGCCTGCGCGAAGCGCGGCGGAGCCGGCGACTCGAACTCGGCCGGCGGCCCGATGCGCGGTCGTACCGCGGTGCGGAACAGCCATCCGTACGGAGAACGCGGCACGCCGAACACCGCTCCCGCGGCGAAGCAGAGAGCCTGCCAGGCGAGCAGGATGCCGCTGCCCGTGACGAGAACCGCGGCGAGTATGAGCGTGGTGACGGCGGCCCCGAAGCGCGGGCCCCTGACGTCGATGTCCATGCCCGACAGCATCGCGCAGAAGATCCGCCGTGCGGGGCCGGGAATCTTTGCGGTCCTGTGAACGCTGCACGGTTGGATGACAGGACTCGTGGTGTGTGCGGTGGTGCTCGCGGCGGCGAGCGTCTTTGGGCTCTGGCAGCGGCGGAGCGGTGGGAGGCTGAAGGTGCGCGTGCGGGACGCGGAGAGACGGCTCGGTGCGGCCGAGTTGGGCGTGGAGCTGGGCCGGCGGGCGACACTCGTCCAGTTCTCGAGCGCGTTCTGCCAGCCCTGCCGGGCGACGCGGCGCACCCTCGCCGAAGTCTCGGACATGATTGACGGCGTGTCGCATGTGGAGATCGACGCGGAGGAGCGGCTCGCTCTGGTCCGTGACCTCAACATCCTCAAGACACCCACCGTGCTGGTGCTCGACGCGAGCGGCCGCATCGTCACCAGGGCCTCCGGCCAGCCCCGCAAGGCGGATGTGATCGCCGCGCTCGGACAGGCGGTGTGAGGCCCCGTGACTCGTGTCGCAGATCCTGGAACACGCTTGACTGCACCCGCCATCCATCGTCACGCTGACGCTGTGCCTCAAGAACTCCTTCTCTACGGGCGGCCCCATGTGGACCTCGTCCGAAACGCGAGTGCGCGCTGTCCGGCTGTCTGAGCAGCCACGGCCGCCCCGTTCGCATCCCCTGCAGAAGGACAACTCCATGACGGCTTCGCCCGATCTCGGCACCGCTCAGCTGGCCTCTCCCGAACTGCTCCGCTCCGTCTTCCGGCAGCACGCCGCGGGCGTCGCGGTGATCACCGCCCAGGGCGACCACCCCGTCGGATTCACCGCCACCTCCCTCAACTCCGTGGCCGCCGACCCTCCGTTGATCTCGTTCGGCGTGGGTACGTCCTCGTCCAGCTGGCCGGTCATCGCCAGGGCCGAGCACATCGGCGTACACATACTCGGCGAGCACCAGCAGGAGCTGGCCGCGACTTTTGCGCGCAGCGGCGCCGACCGTTTCGGGCAGCCCACCCGATGGAGTACCGGTCCGGAGGGTGTCCCGGTCCTCGACGGCGTACTGGCCTGGCTGGTGTGCCGTGTCGTCGGCCGCGTCCAGGCCGGGGACCATCGCATCGTGATCGCCGAGGCCGTCGTCGGCGACCCTGCGGGGGCCGGCCGTCCGCTGCTCTACCACCAGGGACGCTTCAACACTCTGCGGGACTGAGAGTTCCCGGAGCCTGCCGGTTACGGAGCGTTGGCAAGGTCACAGTTCTAAGCGCTTGCATATGTGGAAAGAGCTGGGTGTACTGACGAGTAATATTTCGTTCGGAGCGCGGGCCGCCCCGACCGGGATCCGCCCAGTAAGGCGCCTATGCTGCCAACAGAAGGCAGCTCAGTAGAGACGATGCAGTAGGAGAGCCGGCGTGAGCTTGAGGATCGTTGTCTGTGTGAAGTACGTGCCCGACGCCACCGGCGACCGGCACTTCGCCGATGACCTGACCGTGGACCGCGAAGACGTCGACGGCCTGCTGTCGGAGCTCGACGAGTACGCGGTCGAGCAGGCGCTGCAGATCGCCGACGAGGCGGACGACGCGGAGATCACCGTGCTGACCGTCGGCCCCGAGGACGCCAAGGACGCGCTGCGCAAGGCGCTCTCCATGGGCGCCGACAAGGCCGTCCACGTCGAGGACGACGATCTGCACGGCACCGACGTCATGGGCACCTCGCTGGTGCTCGCCAAGGCCATCGAGAAGACCGGCTACGACCTGGTCATCGCCGGTATGGCCTCGACGGACGGCACCATGGGCGTGCTCCCGGCGATCCTCGCCGAGCGCCTGGGCGTTCCGCAGGTCACGCTGCTCTCCGAGGTCTCGGTCGAGGACGGCGTCGTCAAGGGCCGCCGTGACGGCGACACCGCGAGCGAGCAGCTCGAGGCGTCCCTGCCGGCCGTCGTCTCCGTGACGGACCAGTCGGGCGAGGCCCGCTACCCGTCCTTCAAGGGCATCATGGCGGCCAAGAAGAAGCCGGTGGAGTCCCTGGACCTGGAGGACCTCGAGATCGACGCCGACGAGGTCGGCCTCGAGGGCGCCTGGACCGCGGTCGACTCGGCCGCCGAGCGTCCGGCCCGTACCGCCGGCACGATCGTCAAGGACGAGGGCGAGGGCGGCAAGCAGCTGGCCGAGTTCCTTGCGAGCCAGAAGTTCATCTAGGGAGCTGCGGCGGGGGGGGGGGGGTACAAAAGGCCCCCCCCCCCAGGAGGCACACAGGCGAGTGACCGAACAGACACACACCCAAAAAATCTTGAGACAACAACCCCCCAATAGGCAACAACAGGAGAAAAACACAAA
>NZ_JBHWWF010000013.1:0-17287 GCF_042736455.1 Streptomyces sp. NPDC060064 | reverse complement strand
CCGGTCCCGGCGGCCCCTATCGTCCTGGGGGGGGGGGGGGGGGCCACGCGGCGGGCCTTGTCCTTGGCGCCCATTTTGTACTGTTTGGCTGGGGGGGGGGGGGCGGTTCCCACCCCGCCCCCCGCCTCTCGGATTCGCTCGCAGGAGAGCAATCCCGTGACTCCTCCCCAGAAGGGGCTTCTCACTCGACCGCTGAGACGGCCTCATGACGGACAAGCCCTGCCCGGTGCCAGTGGCACAGGCGGAGCGTAGCAGTCAACAAGTCTTCCCCCGGCTGAAGTTCGGGGTTCTCGCCCAGGAGTAGTAATGGCTGAAGTTCTCGTCTATGTCGACCACGTGGACGGCGCCGTCCGCAAGCCCACCCTTGAGCTGCTGACGCTGGCCCGCCGTATCGGCGAGCCCGTCGCCGTCGCCCTCGGCTCCGGCGCCGAGGCCACCGCCCCCGCGCTCGCCGAGCACGGTGCGGTCAAGGTCCTCACCGCCGACGCGCCCGAGTTCGCCGACTACCTCGTCGTACCGAAGGTGGACGCGCTGCAGGCGGCGTACGAGGCCGTCTCCCCGGCCGCCGTGCTCGTCCCGTCCTCCGCCGAGGGCAAGGAGATCGCGGCCCGCCTGGCGGTCCGTATCGGCTCCGGCATCATCACCGACGCCGTCGACCTCGAGGCCGGCGACAAGGGTCCGGTGGCCACGCAGTCCGCGTTCGCCGCCTCCTTCACCACCAAGTCCCGTGTCTCCAAGGGCACTCCGGTCATCACCGTGAAGCCGAACTCGGCCGCCGTGGAGGCCGCTCCGGCCGCGGGCGCCGTCGAGGCCCTGACCGTCACCTTCTCCGAGAAGGCCACCGGCACCAAGGTCGTCGCGCGCACACCGCGTGAGTCGACCGGCCGTCCCGAGCTGACCGAGGCCGCGATCGTGGTCTCCGGCGGCCGTGGCGTCAACGGCGCCGAGAACTTCCACATCATCGAGGCGCTGGCCGACTCGCTCGGTGCCGCTGTCGGTGCCTCGCGCGCCGCCGTGGACGCCGGCTGGTACCCGCACTCCAACCAGGTCGGCCAGACCGGCAAGTCGGTCTCCCCGCAGCTGTACATCGCCTCCGGTATCTCCGGCGCGATCCAGCACCGGGCCGGCATGCAGACCTCGAAGACCATCGTGGCCATCAACAAGGACGCCGAGGCCCCGATCTTCGACCTGGTCGACTACGGCGTCGTCGGCGACCTCTTCGAGGTCGTCCCGCAGCTGACCGCAGAGGTTCAGACCCGCAAGGGCTGACCTGCGGAAGTCTTCTACGGCCCGGGGCCGCGCGGTGAACACCACCGCGCGGCCCCGCACGCTTCCGGGTGACCATTGACGCAGGTCGCGACCGCCTATTAACTTCGCTATACGGATTGTTGATTCCGTGGAGCGGAAAACAGGAGGGTGCAGGATGGGCCAGCAGGAGAAGGTGGCAACGAGCCTCGCCGGAGCGGTCAGCGAGGGCATCAGCGCCTCCCTCGCACCGGTGGACGCGGAACTCGCCCGCCGCTACCCGGGAGACCCCGGCACCCGCCAGCCCGTCCACACCGTCTACGTACCCGGTGATGTCTTCGCCGCCGACACCATCCGTTCCTGGGGCGACCAGGCGCTGGCGGCGCTCGACGAGCACGCACCGGACGCCGCGTCCTTCGCCGCCGTCCTCGGCCTTTCCGACAAGCTCGCGGGACCGGTGTACGACCGCGTACGGGCCAAGCTGGAGCGCGAGCCCGTCGAGGACCTGCGCATCGACTTCGAGGACGGCTACGGCGGCCGCGGTGACGACGACGAGGACGCCCACGCGGCCCGCGCCGCCCGTCTGATCACCGATGCGTACGCCAAAGGCACCGCCGCCCCGTACATGGGCATCCGTATGAAGTGCATGGAAGCAGCCGTACGCGACCGCGGCATCCGTACCCTCGACATCTTCCTCACCGGGCTGATGGAGGCCGGCGGTCTGCCCGACGGACTCGTGCTCACGCTGCCCAAGGTCACGTACCCCGAGCAGGTCACCGCCTTCGTTCGGCTGCTCGAAGCCTTCGAGAAGGCTCGTGGCCTGGCGGCCGGCCGGATCGGCTTCGAGATCCAGATCGAGACCAGCCAGTCCATCCTCGCCGCCGACGGCACCGCCACCGTGGCCCGGATGATCGACGCCGCCGAGGGGCGGGCCACCGGACTGCACTACGGCACCTTCGACTACAGCGCCTGCCTCGGCGTCAGCGCCGCCTACCAGGCGAGCGACCACCCGGCCGCCGACCACGCCAAGGCCGTCATGCAGGTCGCGGCCGCGGGCACCGGCGTACGCGTCTCCGACGGCTCCACCAACGTCCTGCCGGTCGGCACGACCGAGAAGGTGCACGACGCCTGGCGGCTGCACTACGGACTCACCCGCCGCGCGCTGGCCCGCGCCTACTACCAGGGCTGGGACATGCACCCGGGCCACCTCCCGACCCGTTACGCCGCCGTGTTCGCCTTCTACCGCGAGGGCTTCGAGCAGGCCGCCGCGCGGCTGTCCGCGTACGCCAACCACACGGGTGGCGACGTCATGGACGAGCCCGCCACCGCCAAGGCGCTCAGCGGCTATCTGCTGCGCGGCATCGACTGCGGCGCCCTGGACACCGCCGAGGTCGCCCGGCTCACCGGTCTCACCCGGGCCGATCTCGACGGGTTCGCCTCGCCGCGCCGCGGGGACCTCACGGCCACAGCCAAGTAGCCGCGCGGACCTCATGGGCGTGGTCCGGCGCGCCGTCGACGAGGTGCTCGGCTGCGAGGACCGGGCGGAAGTTCGACCTCCGGCGGCTCCACCGGCTCCACCGGCACGACCGGCGGTGGGTCGACCGGTGGGTCGACCGGTGGGTCGAGCACCTCGGACGGTGGGCAGCACATCCACCAACCGCGGTTCGACGACCGGCGGCGGTTCGGACCCGGCCCCGGCGCCCGTCCACTCCATCGGCGGCGGCAGGTACATCTGCCAGGTCTGGGTCCGTCCACGTCCGGGGCGGGTACAGCGACAAGCCGGGCCCGGCCTACCCGTCTGCCGGCGGCGGGAGCTCGCCCGAGCCGCGTGGGATCAGCACCGTCTCCAGCGCCACCTGCGCGGGCTCGTCGTCCACGCCGTCGAGACGGCGGAACAGCCGCTCGGCGGCGGTACGCCCGAGAGTCGCGGCGTCCTGGGCGATGACCGTGATGCCGAGCAGGTCGGCGAGTTCGATGTCGTCGAACCCGACCAGCGCGACCGGCCGGTCGCGCTCCGCCAGGACCCGTACGGCCGTCACCGTCACCCGGTTGTTGCCCGCGAACAGCGCGGTGACCGGCTCGGGGCTCGCCAGCATCGCCTCGACCGCCGCCCGCACCGGTTCCGGAGCGGTGGAGCCCAGCGACACCCAGCTGTCGTCCACCGCGAGCCCTGCGTCCTCCATGGCGGCGCGGTAGCCACGCACGCGCTCGGCGGCGGTGTGGATACGCGGCTGGTCTCCGATGAATCCGATACGGCGGTGGCCGTGCGCGATCAGATGCGCCACACCCTTGCGGGCGCCGCCGAAGCTGTCGGAGAGCACCACGTCCGCGTCGATCTGACCGGCCGGGCGGTCCACGAACACCGTGGCGACGCCCGCCTTTATCTCCGGCTCCAGATAGCGGTGGTCGTGGCCGGCCGGGATCACGATCAGCCCGTCCACCCGGCGGGCGCAGAGCGCGAGCACCAACTCCTGCTCGCGCTCCGGGTCCTCGGCACTCGAACCGTTGATGAGCAGGGCGCCGTGGGCGCGGGCGACCTCTTCGACCGCGCGGTTCAGCGGCCCGTAGAAGGGGTCGGCGAGATCTTCGAGCACCAGCCCGATCGAGGCGGTGCGGCCCTTGCGCAGCACCCGTGCGCTGTCGTTGCGGCGGAAGCCGAGGGACTCGATGGCCTCGTGCACCCGGCGTTCGGTGTCGGGCGTGACGCCGGGTTCGCCGTTGACCACCCGGGAGACGGTTTTCAGGCCGACGCCGGCCCGCGCGGCGACATCTTTCATGGTGGGCCGGTTGCCGTAGCGGGGCTCGGGGCCTCGGGTGCGGCCCGCCGTCGGCGGGTGACGGTCGGTCTCGGCCACAGTGCGCTGTCCTGTCGTTGTCCGGTGTGCGAGGGTGTGGCGTCGAGCATAGGCCCTGGACAACGTTGTCAGGGGAATGGAGACTGTTACTGAATCCGCAGGTCCGACAGCTCCCCGGGGGATCCCACACCGATGCATACCGACCTCGTCGCCGCGCTCGACATCGGCGGCACCAAGATCGCCGGCGCGTTGGTGGACGGCAGCGGCGGGATTGTGCTGCGGGCGCAGCGCCCGACACCCGCCCGGGAGGACGGCGACACCGTGATGCGCGCCGTCGAGGCGGTCCTGGCCGAGCTCGCCGCCTCCCCGCTGTGGGTGCGGGCCTCGGCCGTCGGCATCGGCAGCGCTGGTCCGGTGGACGCCTCCGCCGGTACGGTCAGCCCGGTCAATGTCCCAGGCTGGCGCGACTTTCCGCTGGTCGCGCGGGTGCGCCGGGCCGCCTACGGGCTGCCCGTCGCGCTGGTCGGCGACGGCGTCGCGATGACCGCGGCCGAGCACTGGCAAGGCGCGGCCCGCGGCTACGACAACGCCCTGTGCATGGTGGTCTCGACCGGTGTCGGCGGTGGACTCGTCCTTGGCGGGAAGCTCCATCCGGGACCCACCGGCAACGCCGGGCACATCGGCCACATCAGCGTCGACCTGGACGGCGATCTCTGCCCGTGCGGCGCGCGCGGCTGCGTGGAGCGGATCGCCAGCGGCCCGAACATCGCACGCCGGGCGCTGGAGAACGGCTGGCAGCCCGGCCCCGACGGCGACACCTCGGCCGCCGCCGTGGCCGTCGCCGCCAGGGCCGGACACCCGGTCGCGGTCGCCTCCTTCGAGCGGGCGGCCCAGGCCCTCGCCGCCGGGATCGCCGCCACAGCGACCCTCGTCGAGATCGAGATTGCCGTCATCGGCGGAGGAGTGGCCGGCGCGGGCGATGTGCTCTTCGCGCCGCTGCGCCGTGCCCTGCACGACTACGCCACCCTCTCCTTCGTACAGCGGCTGACGGTGGCTCCGGCCCTGACGGGCACGGACGCCGGTCTGGTGGGTGCGGCCGCCGCCGCCTCGCTCGGCCGTGACGGCGAGGCGGCAGCGGTTGTCAGCAGCCGATCCTGAGGTCGGCCCAGTCGGCGTGGTCGGAGTCGACCCCGTCACCGCCGTCGGTGACCACCAGACGTACGACCTTCGCACCACTGACATCCGCCGAAATCGGCTGTGCGGGCATGGCGTTGGTCAGTACGTCCGTCGAGGCGGCCTTCTTCCCGTCCGCCCAGATCTCGAAGGCGACCGTGCCCTTCGCCCCTTTCTCGTCGTCCAGGCCGACCTGCGCGGTGACGGTGGTGCATCTACCGCCCGCGTAGTACGCCACGGCGCTCGCGGCGTGCACACCGAGGCCCCTTGGCGAAGACCTGGCCGCCGATGGTGATCGGCTTGCCGTCGCCGGCCTTGCTCTCGCCGTTGAACCCCATCGGAGGGGTCAGGGCGAGACCTTCGTCGAGCTGCGGGGCCGCCGGTGCGGGACCGGCCGGCGCGGCCGGGGCGCCGGTGGCGAGGGCCCGTGTGCCCAGCCCCGCCGCGCCGAGCAGCGCGGGCGGCCAGCGCTCCGACGACTCTGTGGCGGGTACTGCGGGTGGGAAGGTGACGCATCGTAACGTTCCTCCGTACTCGCGCATTTTGGGATGGCGGCATGTGCGTGTCAGTCGCGAGCGTTTACGGTAGGCAGTGTTGGAGTCTGTTGGAAGAGATGCGGTAACGGTTGTTCGATGTCTCGCCAAAACCCTTGACGACACCCCTTTCTGGGAGTGAGATCCAATTCTCGCGTTGGGTTGTGTTGAGTTGCACCCCGGAGGAGGGGACATGGCGCAGTCATCGTTCAACGGTTCTGCCGCGCCCGGGAGCGTGGCAGGACATCGGATGTCCCGGCGGAATCTGCTGCGTGGCGCAGCGGCGGGTGCAGGTGCGGTCGCGCTGCCCTCGCTGCTCGCCGCATGCGGCAGTGGGCCCGGCGGGGACGGCAAGACCATCACCTTGGGGTCCAACTCGTCCGACCCGGTGCCGAAGAAGGCTTTCGCCGACGCGTTCTCCGCATACGGCAAGCAGTCGAAGGACGGACGGAAGATCAAGGTCAACACCGTTGACCACAACACCTTCCAGGAGAACATCAACCGCTACCTGCAGGGCAAGCCGGACTCCGTTTTCATGTGGTTCGCGGGCTACCGCATGCAGTTCTTCGCCAAGAAGGGCCTGTTGCACGACATCAGCGACAACTGGGCGGGCTACCAGGGCTTCTCGCCGGCGCTGAAGGCCCAGTCCACGGGTGAGGACGGCAAGCAGTACCTCACGCCGTACTACTACTACCCATGGGCCGTCTTCCACCGGAAGAGCGTCTTCGAGCAGCACGGCTACCAGGCTCCCAAGACGCTCGACGAGTACATAGCGCTCGCCAAGCAGATGCAGAAGGACAAGCTCGTCCCCATCGCGTTCTGCGACAAGGACGGCTGGCCGGCGATGGGCACGTTCGACTACATCAACATGCGCAGCAACGGATACGAGTTCCACAAGAACCTGATGGCGGGCAAGGAGGCGTGGACCGACAAGCGCGTCAAGGACGTCTTCGACACCTGGCGCAGCATCCTCCCGTACTGCCAGCCCGGAGCCAACGGACGCACCTGGCAGGAGGCCGCGACCAGTCTGCAGAAGAAGCAGGCGGGCATGGCGGTCTTCGGACTCCCGCACCCCGGCGCCCAGTTCCCCAAGGGCGAGCAGGCCGACATCGACTTCTTCCCGTTCCCGGTGATCAATCCCGAGCACGGACAGGACGCGGTCGAGGCGCCCATCGACGGGTTCCTGCTCGCGAAGAAGTCGAAGGACCTCAAGAACGACAAGAGCCTGGAGAGCGCCAAGGACCTGCTCAAGTGGCTGGCCACGGGCAAGGCGGAGGACATCTACCTCGCCAGTGACCCCAACAACATCGCCGTGAGTGAGCAGGCCGACATCTCGAAGTACTCCCCGCTGCAGAAGAAGGCCGTCGAACTCGTCTCCGGCGCCAAGCAGATCTCGCAGTTCCTCGACCGGGACACGAGGCCGGACTTCTCCTCGACCGTGATGATCCCAGCCATTCAGACCTTCATCAACAAGCCGAAGGACGTGGATGGGTTGGTCAACAGCATCGAGCGGCAGAAGAAGACCATCTTCGCCTCCGAAGACTGACTGACACCGGCCGAAACCGACTTGGAGCCACCACCCGTGCCGCTGCTGCAATCTCCCGGGGGACAGCCCCCGGACCCCCGGCCGGAACCGCAGGCCGACCGGGGCACCCCGAACGACACCGCGGGGCGAACGAGAGTGAGCACCCCGCGGCGCGCCGCTCGACGAGGTCCGCGGCGGTTCACCCGCCGCGACCTCGCCGTACTCGGCGTGCTGCTGGGCATACCGATCCTGCTCGACGTGGCCATCGTGTGGGGGCCGACCCTCGCCTCCATCGTGCTCTCCTTCACCAGCTGGGACGGCATCGGAGACATCCACTGGGTCGGCACGAAGAACTACGAGAACCTCTTCACCAACTATCCGCAGTTCTGGCCCGCCGCCCGCCACAACCTGCTCTGGCTGGCCTTCCTCGGACTGATCGCGACCCCGTTCGGACTGCTGCTGGCCGTCCTCATCGACCGGGGCGTACGGTTCAGCCGCTTCTACCAGTCGACGCTCTACATGCCGGTGGTGCTCTCGCTCGCCGTCGTCGGCTTCATCGCCCAGCTGGTCTTCTCCCGCGACCAGGGCGCGCTCAACGCGATCCTCGCGGACACCGAGAATCCCACCGACTGGCTCGGCGATCCCGACCTCAACATCTGGATGATCCTGCTGGCCGCGGCCTGGCGGCACACCGGCTATGTCATGATCCTCTACCTGGCCGGCCTCAAAGCCGTCGACCCCTCGCTGAAGGAAGCCGCCGCCATCGACGGTGCGAGCGAGCGGCAGACCTTCTTCCGTGTCGTCTTCCCGACCCTGCGGCCCGTCAATGTCATCGTCGGCGTCATCACTGTCATCGAGGCGCTGCGCGCCTTCGACATCGTCTACGCCGTCAACAAAGGCAGAAACGGCCTGGAGCTGCTCTCGGTCCTCGTCACCGACAACATCATCGGCGAGGCCAGCCGGATCGGCTTCGGTTCCGCGATCGCCGTGGTGCTGCTGCTTGTCTCCATGGGATTCGTCGTGACGTATCTGGTCCAGGAGATCCGTGGGGAGAAGAACCGATGACGATCGACACCGCCCCGGCGCCCGCCACCACACCGGCCGCGGCCCCACCGCCCCGCAAGCGCGCCCTGCGCCCCGGCCGGCTCGGCGTGCACGCGTTCCTGATGACTGTCTCGCTGGCCTTCCTGGCGCCCCTGCTGCTCGCGGTGTACGCCTCGCTGCGGCCGTACGACGAGACCTCCGAGCACGGTTACTTCTCGCTGCCGAAGAAGCTCTCCTTCGACTACTACCAACAGGCCTTCAGCGACTCGGGGATGATGAAGTACTTCATCAACACCCTGATCATCGCCGTGCCGGGAGTGCTGCTCGCGCTCTTCTTCGCCTCCTTCGTCGCCTTCGCCGTGTCGCGGCTGAGGATGCGCGGCTCGATCGTGCTGCTGATGCTCTTCACCGCCGGCAATCTGCTGCCCCAGCAGGTGATCGTCACTCCGCTGTACGTCCTGTTCAACCGCATCCCGTTGCCGTACTGGATGTCCGACTCGATGACGATGTTCGACTCGTACTGGGCCGTCATCTCCGTCCAGGTCGGCTTCCAGATCGGGTTCTGTGTCTTCGTCCTCGCCAACTTCATGCGCACCCTGCCCCAGGAGATCCTGGAGGCGGCGATCGTGGACGGCGCGAGTGTGTGGACGCAGTACTGGCGCATCACGCTGCCGCTCTGCCGCCCCGCCCTCGCGGCGCTCGGCACGCTGCAGTTCACCTGGATGTACAACGACTTCCTCTGGGCGCTCGTCTTCATCTCCGACGGCGACAAGCTGCCCATCACCTCGGCGCTGAACAACCTCCGCGGTCAGTTCTTCACCGACTACAACCTGCTGGCGGCGGGTTCGGTGATCGTGGCACTGCCGACGCTGCTGGTCTTCCTGCTGCTCCAGCGCCACTTCATCGCCGGGCTCACCCTCGGCTCCACCAAGGGCTGAGCCGGACGGCAGCCGGCTTCCGTCCCGGCCCGGGGCGGAAGCCGTGTCACGCTAGAGCACCGCCTCCGCGGTCCGCTGCGGAACGACCACCAGGAAGGCGTCCGATTCGAGGTCCATCACGACCTCCGCCGCCAGACCCTCGTCCCGGCGTGCCCGTGCGAACTCCTCGGCCGGCCAGCTGCCGCGCGGGCCCCCGGCGGGAAACTGCTCCAACACCGTACGGCGCATCCCGCACCCCCTTGTCTCTCCCGCTCCAACGACGCTCCGCGCCGGGGTGTCACGGCCCGGCGGGGGCATCCGTTCGTATGGTGAGACGCGTCAGGGCGCGGGACGGTGGTGGTGAACCGGCAACAGCACGGCCACAGTTGTGTACGTGATCAACCGGCCGGTTCCTGCAACGGGTTTCCGTGGCAGGGTGTTGCGGGCAATCCACTGAGGGCTACGGCAGAGGGGGAACCGTGATCGTCTGGATCAACGGTGCGTTCGGAGCGGGCAAGACCAGTACCGCACGCGAACTGATCGATCTGATCCCGAACAGCACGCTCTACGACCCCGAACTGATCGGCGTCTCTCTCGGCCACCAGCTGCCCCAGAAGCGGCTCGCCGAGGTGAGCGACTATCAGGATCTGCCGATCTGGCGGCGGCTCGTGGTGGACACCGCCGCGGCGCTGCTCGCCGAGCTGGGCGGGGTGCTGGTGGTGCCGATGACGCTGCTGCGCCAGGAGTACCGCGACGAGATCTTCGGCGGGCTCGCCTCCCGCAGGATCGCGGTGCGCCATGTGCTGCTGTCCCCGGGTGAAACGATCCTGCGCGAGCGGATAGCCAACCGCGAGGAGCCGGACATCCCCGACGCCGAACAGCGCGTCAGACAGTGGGCGTACGAACACATCGAGCCCTATCTCGCGGCCCTCGACTGGATCAGTGCGGACGCGCACGTCATCGACACCAGCCTGCTCGATCCGCAGGAGACGGCGCGGCGGATCGCCGAAGCGGTACGGGCCGGGGCCGCCGCGGCCTGCGAGATCGTCCAGACGCCCGAGCCGAGCGCCGAAACCCTCGCCGCCGGAGTGCTGCTCTTCGACGAGGCGGACCGGGTGCTGCTCGTCGACCCCACCTACAAGCCGGGCTGGGAGTTCCCCGGCGGGGTGGTGGAGCGCGGCGAGGCACCCGCACGCGCGGGGATGCGCGAGGTCACCGAAGAGCTCGGCATCGAACTCGGGGAGGTGCCCAGGCTGTTGGTGGTCGACTGGGAGCCGCCGCGGCCGCCGGGATTCGGCGGACTGCGGCTGCTCTTCGACGGCGGCCGGCTGCCGAGCGGTGAGGCGCGGCGGGTGCTGCTGCCCGGATCGGAGCTGCGCGGCTGGCGGTTCGTCGGCGAGGAGGAGGCGGCAGAACTGCTGCCGCCGCCCCGTTACGAACGCCTGCGCTGGGCACTGCGCGCGCGCGAGCGCGGGACCGTGCTCAACCTGGAGGCCGGCGTCCCCGTCGGCTGACACGCAACATCCCCGCGTCCGGACTCAGCTGGTCACCGTCGTGCCGGACCCGAACGGATCTACCTTCTCCGCGATCTCCGCCGAGCGCTCAAGCTTTCTTGGACTCGGCGTAGTTGACCAGGAAGAGGGCCTCGGCGACGGACAGCCGCTCCAGCTCCTCGGGCGACACCGACTCGTTCACCGCATGGATCTGAGCCTCGGGCTCGCTCAGGCCGATCAGCAGGATCTCCGCCTCGGGGTAGAGCGCGGCGAGCGTGTTGCACAGCGGGATCGAGCCGCCCATGCCGGCGGACTGCATCTCCTCGCCCGGGTACGCGATGCGCATCGCGTCGGCCATCGAGGTGTACGCCGGGCTGGAGACGTCCGCCCGGAACGGCTGACCCTGGCCCACCTGCTCGAGCGTGACGCGGGCGTTCCACGGAGTGTGCTTCTCGATGTGCGCGAACAGCAGCTTGGTCGCCTCGGCCGCGTCCTGGCCGGGCGGCACCCGCAGGCTGATCTGCGCCCGGGCGGTCGCCGGGATGGAGGGGGTCGCACCGGCAACCGGGTGGCAGTCGATGCCGATCACGGTGACGGCGGGGCGCGCCCAGATACGGTCGGCGACCGTGCCGCTGCCGATCAGGCCCACACCGTCGAGGACCTTGGCGTCCTTGCGGAACTCGCCCTCCGGGTACTGCAGCCCCTCCCAGGCCGAGTCCGCGGTGAGCCCGTCGACCACCGTCGAACCGTCCTCGGCGCGCAGCGAATCGAGTACGCGGATGAGCGCGGCCAGCGCGTCGGGCGCGGCGCCGCCGAACTGGCCCGAGTGCAGATTGCCCTCGAGAGTGTCGACCTGGACCCGGATCATCGTCATACCGCGCAGCGTCGCCGTCACCGTCGGCAGGCCCACCCGGAAGTTCCCGGTGTCGCCGATCACGACGGCGTCGGCCGTCAGCAGCTCCGGGTGCGCCTCGGCGTACTGCTCAAGACCACCCGTGCCCTGCTCCTCAGAGCCCTCCACGATCACCTTGATGCTCACCGGTACGCCGCCGTTCGCCTTGAGGCCGCGCAGGGCGAGCAGGTGCATGATGAAGCCGCCCTTGCAGTCGGCGGCGCCACGCCCGTACCAGCGGCCGTCCCGCTCGGTCAGCTCGAACGGCGGGGTCACCCACGCGGACTCGTCCAGCTTCGGCTGCACGTCGTAATGCGCGTACAGCAGCACCGTCGGCGCACCCTCCGGGCCGGGCAGCAGCCCGTACACCGACTGCGAACCGTCAGGGGTGTCCAGGAGCGCGACATCCTGGAACCCCTCGGCGCGCAGCGCACCGGCCACCCAGTTCGCGGCCGCCTCGCACTCGCTCTTCGGCGCCACGGCCTCGTCCGCCACCGATTGGAAGGCCACCAGCTCCGTGAGCTCCGCCTGGGCGCGGGGCATCAAAGAGGCAATGGTCTCGGCGATCGGATTGACGGTCATGGGCACGCTCCTCGTGGGTGCGACGTTGTGCGGTGTGTGTACGGCGAATGTGTGGTTGATCCTCGCACAGGGGCGGGAAGCGACCGCGCCGTAGGATGCCGTCGAGAGCGTGGATCATGCGTCGGATCGGGAGCAGAATCAGATCGTGAGCAGCGAGAACGCAGATGCCGTAGGTGAGTACGGCGAGCCGGTGTGGGATGTCGTCGTGGTCGGCGGCGGGCCCGCGGGCGCTTCGGCGGCCTATGCGGCGGCGGTCGCGGGCCGCCAGGTGCTCCTGTTGGAGAAGTCGGAATTGCCCCGCTACAAGACCTGCGGCGGAGGGATCATCGGCCCCTCGCGCGACAGCCTCCCGCCAGGCTTCGAACTGCCGCTGCAGGACAGGGTGCACGCCGTCACCTTCTCTCTGAACGGCAAGCTGGCCCGTACCCGCCGCTCCAAGCGGATGCTCTTCGGGCTCATCAACCGACCCGAGTTCGACGCCGCTCTTGTGGAGCAGGCGCAGAAGGCCGGCGCCGTGCTGCGTACCGGCGCGACCGTCTCCCGGGTCGAGCAGCACGGCCCTGCCGTCCCGGACCGGCGCACGGTCGCCGTGGTGCTCGCCGACGGCGAGACCGTGCTGGCGCGTGCGGTCGTGGGCGCGGACGGCAGCGCCAGCCGGATAGGCGCGCATGTCGGCGTGAAGCTCGACCAGGTCGATCTCGGCCTGGAGGCGGAGATCCCGGTGCCGGCGACGGTGGCCGAGGACTGGGCGGGCCGGGTGCTGATCGACTGGGGGCCGATGCCCGGGAGTTACGGCTGGGTGTTCCCCAAGGGGCGGACGCTGACGGTCGGAGTGATCTCGGCCCGCGGTGAGGGCACGGCGACCAAGCGCTATCTGGAGGACTTCATCGCTCGCCTGGGGCTCGCGGGATTCGAGCCGGCGATCTCCTCGGGGCATCTGACCCGGTGCCGCAGCGACGACTCGCCGCTGTCGCGCGGGCGGGTGCTGGTGTGCGGGGACGCGGCCGGGCTGCTCGAACCGTGGACCCGGGAGGGCATCTCCTTCGCGCTGCGGTCGGGGCGGCTCGCGGGGGAGTGGGCTGTGCGGATCTCGGAGGCCCACGATGCTGTGGACGCCCGTCGGCAGGCGCTGAACTACGCGTTCGCGATCAAGGCCGGGCTGGGTGTGGAGATGGGGGTCGGGCGGCGGATGCTCGCGATCTTCGAGCGGCGTCCGGGGCTGCTGCATGCGGCGATCACCGGTTTGCGGCCGGCGTGGAAGGCGTTCGCGGACATCACGCGCGGATCGACGACGCTGGCCGGTCTGGTGCGTACGCATGCGGTGGCGCGGCGGGCACTGGAAATGATGGACCGGCGCGCCTGACGGGCTGCCCGGGCTGCCCCCGAACCGTTCGGGCCGTCCGGGCTGTCCCGCCCCGGCCGCCCCGGGCGGGGTAGCGCCCGGCGCCTGCGTCACGCTGTCGCCCGGTGACCGGGTGTTGCCCTGTGTCACGGTGTCGCCCGGGCCGGTGTCACTTGGTCACGGTGATCCGGAAGACGGGGTGCTTGTGCGCCGCGGCGAGCAACTCCTCGTCCGTGGACTTGGCGTTGACGTCGCCGAAGAACCGGCCGACCTCCCAGCCCCAGCGCTCGAGGTAGGTGCGCAGCAGTGCGGGCTTCTCCTCGTCGGTCAGCTCCACCGCGGTGAACTGCTGGGTCTTGCGGCCGACTTGGAGCTGCCCGCCGCCCGCGGCGCGCAGATTGCGGACCCACTGGGAGTGGCCGCGGGCGGAGATCAGATACGGGCCGCCCTCGTAGGGGAGCGGGTTGACCGGGATGCGTCGCCACTCGCCGCTGGTGCGGCCGCGCACGGAGAGCTCCGCGGTGCCCATCAGGCTGACGCCGCGTCTGGCCAGCCAGCCGATGGTGCCGTTGACGATGCTGTCGAAGCGGCCGGGCTTGATGTAGTGCGCCTGCGACATGGTGATCTCCACTGGTGTCGAGAGAATCATTGAGAGAGCACTGCTCTCGCTTGTGAGCAGTGTGCACCTGATCGGTGATCCAAAACAAGAGCAGTGCTCTCGTTGTTGGTCAGTGCTCCGAAACATGAAAGACTGCACCCCATGTCCACGATCCGTGGGGCCAGGGAACGGGCCCGTATCGAAGTCACCGCAGCCATCAAGGACGAGGCTCGCAAACAGCTCGCGGCCGAGGGCGCGGCGAAGCTCTCCCTGCGTGCTGTCGCCCGCGAGCTGGGCATGGTGTCCTCCGCTCTCTACCGCTACTTCCCGAGCCGTGACGATCTGCTGACCGCCCTCATCGTCGACGCCTACGACGCGGTCGGCGCCGCGGCCGAGACCGCCCTCGCCGTTGCCCCGGACCCGGATGACCACCCCGCCCGCTGGATCGCGATCTGTTCGGTCGTACGCGCCTGGGCCCTCGCCCACCCTCATGAGTACGCCCTGATCTACGGCTCTCCGGTCCCCGGCTACACCGCGCCCCAGGACACCGTCGGACCCGCCTCCCGCGTCGGCCTCGCGCTGATCTCCGTCGCCCGCGACGCCCACCGCTCGGGCGGCATCGCGCTGCCGCCGCTCGCCGAGGAACTGCGCCCCGAAGCGCACCGGCTCACCGCCGATATCGCCCCCGACCTGCCGCCCGCCGTCGTGGTGGCCCTGGTGGCCGCGTGGTCCCAGCTCTTCGGCCTCATCTCCTTCGAGCTCTTCGGCCAGTTCAACCGGGTCGTCGAGGAGCGGGCCGTCTTCTTCGGCCAGGCCGCGGCCCGCCTCGCGCACGAGGTCGGCCTGCGGCACTGCTAGGGCTTGGACCCGTCGGGCTCCAGGAGGCGTCGGCCCCCACCGCCGTACTGCGCAGGGAGTATGTGTGATCGCCACGCCTGGCTGACGCCCGCCGCCCCGGCCTCGGTCTAGCGTTGCCGCTATGGAAGAGCAGCGCACCCGGAACTGCGGTGGTCCCCCCTGGGCACAGGGCGGACCACCGCCGTTGCGTCACTGGGAGGCACGGCGGAACAACGCAAGGGTGCCCTGGCCATCGACCCTCGTGCTGGCCGTGTTCGTGCTGGTGGGGTCGAATTTCGCCGCCCAGGGCCAGCACCGTGAGGCGCTCGACGCCTTCGCGCGGGTGTTGCTGCTCGCGGGACCGGCGTTCCTGCTGCTGCGCAACCGGTGGCCCGTCGTCGCCGTCTTCGGCGCGGCCGCGACAGCGCTGGCCTACTTCGCCGCGGGCTATCCGAACGGCCCGGTCTTCCTCACCGTCGCGGTCGGCGCTTTCGCGGCCGTCACCTCCGGGCACCGGCGTGCCGCCTGGTGGGCCGTCGGCGGCCTCTGGGTCGGTCATCTGCTGATTGCCCACTGGCTGTACGCCGATCTGCCGCCGCACGGCGACAAGGCCGCGCCCTGGGCGCAGGAGCTGGTCATCGCGGCCTGGGTGGTGGCCGTCCTCGCGGCCTCGGAGCTCGTACGTGTCCGACGCGAGGTCTGGGCCCGTGAGCGTATCGAGCGCGCCGCCGCCGAGAAACGCCGCGCCGACGAGGAGCGGCTGCGGATCGCCCGCGAGTTGCACGACGTCCTCGCGCACTCCATCTCGGTCATCAATGTCCAGGCGGGGGTGGGCCTCGCGCTGCTCGACACCAACCCCGAGCAGGCCCGCACCGCGCTCACCACCATCAAGGCGGCCAGCAAGGAGGCGCTGGGCGAGGTGCGGCAGGTCCTCGACACACTGCGTACGCCGGGAGACGCCCCACGCGCGCCCGCGCCCGGCCTCGACCGGCTGCCCGAACTCGTCGAACAGGCCGCGAGTGCCGGACTGAGCGTCGAGGTCGAGACGGACGGCGACCGGACCGCGCTCCCGCCCGGCACGGATCTCGCCGCCTTCCGGATCGTCCAGGAGGCGCTCACCAACGTCGTACGTCACTCGGGCTCGCGCACCGCGCGGGTACGGATCGGCTATGCGCCCGGCCGCCTCGACCTCCGGATCGACGACGAAGGACCGGCCACCGGCTCGGACGCGGGCGGCAGCGGCAACGGCCTTGTCGGAATGCGGGAGCGTGCCGCCACCCTCGGTGGCACGATCGATGCGGGCCCGCGCCCGGACGGCGGCTTCCGGGTACGGGCGGAGCTCCCTGTGCGGCCGAAGGAGACGGTGTGATCCGCGTACTGCTCGCCGACGACCAGCTGCTGGTCAGGGCAGGATTCCGGGCGTTGCTCGACGCCCAGCAGGACATCGGGGTGGCGGGCGAGGCCGGTGACGGCGAGGAGGCGGTGCGGCTGGTGCGTGAACTGCGCCCCGACGTGGTGCTGATGGACATCCGCATGCCGTTGCTCGACGGTCTCGCCGCCACCCGCCGGATCACCGAGGACGAGCGGCTGAACGGGGTGAAGGTGGTCATGCTCACCACCTTCGAGCTCGACGAGTACGTCTTCGAGGCGATCCGCTCCGGTGCTTCGGGCTTCCTCGTCAAGGACACCGAGCCGGAGGAACTGCTGCGTGCGGTACGGGCGGTGGTGCACGGGGACGCGCTGCTGTCGCCGGGAGTGACGCGGCGTCTGATCGCGGAGTTCGCTGCCCGCTCCAAAGCACCCACGGACGCCGAGGGCCTCGCCGAACTCACCGAACGGGAGCGGGAGGTGATGGCCCTGGTCGGCATCGGCCTCTCCAATGAGGAGATCGCCCGCCGGCTTGTCGTCAGCCCGCTCACCGCCAAGACTCATGTGAGCCGGACGATGGTCAAGCTCGGCGCCCGCGACCGGGCCCAACTCGTCGTGCTGGCCTATGAGTCGGGGCTGGTGCGGCCCGGCTGGCTCGGCTGAGGCGGCGTACGCGGAAAACGCCACAGCACCGTCACGACGCGCACCACGAAGGCGACCGCGGCCGCCGCGCCGCCCGCGACGAGCAGCCCGCGCTCGGCGGTGTACGGCATGGCGAACATCAGCTTCGGTCCCGCGATCACTCCGAAGACGACCGCCGCGACCAGGACCGCGCTGAGGAGCGCGTATCCGGTCTCGATGGTCAAGGCGTCCCGCTCCGCCTGTGTACGTCGCCCCATGTCCGAAGTGTCACAGGGCGGCGGCCGACGGGCAAGGAGTCCGT